>DASQZK010000478.1:0-2423 GCA_035638735.1 Bacteroidales bacterium | reverse complement strand
ATAAGAATATAATCGTAGTTATCCCTGACCTTCTCCACAACCTTCTTCAGCATGAACTCCCTCTCAGGCATATTCAGCATCTCTATCTCGGCTCCAACAAGATCAATATGAGACGGTATAATATCGAGATTGTCCAGATCGCTGTTCAAAACAATGCGGGCAGGATCAACATCGTCTATGAGACACTCGTAGATGCTCGTCTTAACTTTCTTCAGATCAAAACCGGTACCCGAGGTGGCATTTGCCTGTGGATCGGCATCGATGATCAATGTCTTCTTTTCCAATACCGCCAGGCTCGCACCAAGGTTGATAGCCGTGGTCGTTTTCCCAACTCCGCCTTTCTGATTAGCAAGTGAAATGACTTTACCCATGAAAATTTTCCTTTTTAAAGCAAAATATAGTGAATTTTATGAGGGATTCAAATTTACTATTTTAATGCTACCTCCCTTTTTTCAACCCTCCCTTATTGTAAACATTTAAAACGCATTTATTAACAGGTTATTAACAATGTGCCGGGAGGGACAAAAAAGCACTGCATATCAAATAAATAGAGAACAGCCATCAAGGTTCACTGTCTATTTTGCCAATAAAACCAATTGTCAAAATTAGAATTAAAAACAAAAAATGAAGGATATTTATTGTGAATTTTTTTCTCAGAAATTAAGATTAAATTTACATCCGGTTTAATTAACGTGCTAATTATGTCGGATAATAAATGGCTGATTATCGTCAACCCTCATGCGGGTGCCGGAAAATGCGGACGCGACTGGCCGGTTATTGAAAAGATTCTACGTGAAGAATTACAACCTTATGAGCTGGCTTTTACGTCCCGCAGGTTCCATGCAATGATCATCACCCGGAAAAAAATCAGTGAAGGTTTCAAGAAGATCGTTGTCGTCGGCGGTGACGGAACGCTCAACGAGGTCATCAACGGCCTTTTTGCGCAGAAACAATTTAAAACGACCGATATAACCCTTGGCATGATACCCGTAGGTACGGGCAACGACTGGTCGCGTATGTTCGGCATCCCCTTCGATTACCACGAAGCGGTGAAAACCATCAGGCAGGGCACCACTTTTATCCAGGACGCCGGCCGGGTGGTCTTCACCAAACAGGACCGGAAACTCGGACGGTATTTTGTCAATATCGCTGGCATCGGTTTCGATGCCATCGTTACCAGGCGTAGCAACGAGCTCAAAGAACAGGGCCGTAGCAGCAAGGTTCTTTATTTTATGAATATTTTTGCGAAGCTCTTCGGATACAAGCACTTCCAGGCATCGATGAGCATCGACGGCATGAACTACCAACATGATATCTTTTCCATGAATATCGGGATTTGTAAATACAGCGGCGGCGGAATGATGCAGGTTCCCGATGCCATAGCCGACGACGGACAGTTTGACCTGACCATCATCAAAAAAATGGGGAAAATCGAAGTCCTCCGCAGCCTCCCCAAATTATATAACGGCCAGATTAAAAAACACCCCAGGGTCCAGTCCTTTATCGGGAAAAACATCGTTATCAGCTCAACCCGTTCTGTCTACCTCGAAACCGACGGTGAAAGCCTCGGCCATACACCTCTCGAATTCGAGATCATCCCCCGCAGCGTGCGGATCATCACAGGAAAGAAGTCGGCGTAATTGGTTTCAGAATTCATTCAGGTTGTTTCACGATCTATCCAAAAAAGTATGTCAGAATTGGGATGTTTAAATGGACACTACCAGGGCATCAAATTTCCATGGTCCGGATGAAGAAGGTTGTGGCTGTATACTTTTTATACAGTATTGTGTATTTTTTACACATTTGTAGGTAGGTATCAGCTTTTTTAGTTCGAGTGGGTCCCACCCCCGCCTTCCGAACCGTCCGTCCTTTATCGCTTTCAGCCCCAAAATCTCGATGTCCGATTCCGAACATTTTGACGAAAAAATTTTTTCACTTCTGAAGGTATTAATTTTAAGGCTCCTACGGAAACACTAACTTCTAATCACATTCCCTTATCTACTCCTTTTAGCTATGGTCTTTGACGAAAAAAACCCTTCTGTCATCCCTCCCTGAATCTTTAATGAGCGACATTTTGAATGTAATTAAGGCTTGATCCCCGAAAAACACGTATTTGCCATCTGCAACCGACCGTTCAATATACGCTGTGATTTTCTCCTGTCAGCATCAAGATTCGTAAATGCAGGGTACCCGCCATCAGAAACCACGGCTCCTTCCCTGACTATTTCATAGTTTCCATGCACGAATAAATAGCAGAATAGGAAAACCGTTGAAAGGGATAGGCTTGTCAGATGGTTTAAATCGGTAATTGATGGTGTCTGCAAAAATTAGGAAGAGAGATGCCACTAATGCACAAATGATTAGCAGGACAGGTAAACCCCGAAAGTGGATATGCTTGTAAAAAGGTTAATATCTATAACCAT
>DASQZK010000477.1:0-3250 GCA_035638735.1 Bacteroidales bacterium | reverse complement strand
TGTCGTAATATTTAAAACCTTTTTCCTCTTTCAGGAACGAAGTGAAATATTTTTCATGGTTATCATAGCTCACCAGATTTCTCATGCTTCCCAGTAACATCACATCGGCCGGCTTATCCCCGGTAGCTGTCACCCTGAAGTTGAAGTAAACGCCCGGAAGAGACGAGTTCTTTACGTCATGGGGAATGAAGGGCGTGAAGGCTTCGAGTTCAACGGTAAAGGGCATCTCCGGATCGGAGAATTTCATATTGACAAAGGGAAAACGGCCCCGGTACTCAATATCGGTTACCGGTGACATCCAGGGAAAGTAATATTCAATGCTGTCCATACCACCTTGTGACAGGCCGTCGTTGATCTGAAGCAATTTGATTTTCGGATCTTCGCCTTCTACCTGGTAACGAAGCAGAAAGAACATGAGAGAGTCTTCCCAGTCGTTCCTGGGCCAGGTGGGGATTGTAAATACAGGTCCTGCACCGAAAGGATAATTGTTCATGATACTCCAGTTGTAAAACTGGCCGTTCTTTCTAAGCTCGATAGATCCGGTACCAAGACCTCCTAGTGCAATTCCGCTTCTTACCCTCTGAGAACCTGAGTACGTTTCTTTTAGTGCCACTTTCCCTTCAGAATCTTCATCTGGTTGACCATTTTTTTCCTTTTCGTGCGGGAGACAACCCGGAATGGTTACCATGCTGCCGGCAGCAGCCCCGATGGCTACACTGGTAAGAAAATCTCTTCTTTTCATCGTAATGCTTTTAATATATGGTTATCCTTTACTGTATTTGTTATGATCACATTTTATTATTCGACGACCAACTCGTCGGTCATCAGAAAAACATGTTTCGGCTTATTCGTCATATTATCGGGCAGCTCCCTGAGATATGAGGCCAGGACTGTGATACTTGAAGGAATACCGGCTTCAATATCCGCATTGTAGGTTTTTACATAATATGAAGCCGAGTTCAGGATATCATTTGCAGACCACGATTTTTGCCATACTACTTTTTCAGATCCGTCGGGGTAGCCGAAAGTGATAGTGATTTTCTCCGGGAAATAAACACTCCACCAGAAATCCTGTAAAAAGCGCAGCTTTATATGCTTCACCGGATTTTTCGACCGGTAATCCATCTTCAACAGCATGTCCCTGTCTGAGTATACGATCCAGTCGCGGTAAATATCACCGACTTTCCCGTACTTTCGGTCGAAAAGCAGCATGGGTGAATCAGGAAAGCCCTGGTCAGGACCGCCGTTCAGCAGTTCCGGATTGGCAAGGGGCGTTTTGATGAACGTTTCAACGGTATTGTTCAGCGCATCGGTATTGTCCGTAAATGTTTTGGCTGTCACGATGGCTTCATTGTTTATTGTAACGGGTGCTTCATAAAGCTTACTCTCTCTGCCCGGGATATCGCCATCAAGGGTATACCTGATAACCGCTTTATCACTGGCTGAGAGTACTACTTTGGCTGACGAGTTGAAAAAACGCTTGCTCTCAAGAACCGGTTGCGGGCTGAAGACTACCGGGACCATGGGGGATCTCTGCTGGTAGTCTTTTTCAATATCGGGTGAAGATTTAAATGGTTTGAGACGTATGGTAAACGTCATATTCTTTACCGGAAGAACATATTGGGGAAAACAAGAGGGTCCGCAGGTTGCCGTACCAATTCCCTCCTGTAAATGGTCGAGGTTGAAGGTGATGAAGTCTTTTTTCACCAGTTCAACGGTGTGTTTAGCCTCTTCAATATTTTTATCGGTATAATGGTACGCGCTGAAATTGAAGAGAGAATCTCCCGTAACGAACAATCCATGTCCGTCTTTACCGGAGATCGTCATCCACCGTACACCAGAGCGGTTACCGTTTTCTTCAGGGACGATATAGTCTTCCCACAATTCATCCACGCTTTTAGCATATATCCCCACGTCGGCCGAGGCTTTACGGTCGCTGTAGCTCTCGTGGGGTCCGCGTCCGTACCAGCTGACATTGTCCAGTCCGGGCTGTAGTTCCATCTGCAGACCAACTTTTGCGAAAGCCTGTATGTCTTTATTGGGTTGTATCCAACTGGTGACTGCCACTTCACCGTTACCGTAGATGAGATACTGCTGGTAAGCCTGGATATTCAGATTGTGCCGGTAACGGAAAAGTGTCTCAAAACCTATTTCAACCAGATTTGGGTTGATCTGCCTGACTACCGAAGTGCCGGCCAGCCGTTCCATGCTGTCGAGACCCGAATTCTTCCAGGCTTTATAGCCATTCCAGTCTTTATAATCGTTTTCTGTAGGAGGGCGCCAGAAGTTCAGCTCTGGTCCTTTCTTAAGAAGCTCCTGCCCGTCAATGGTCCATGAGACCAGCATGCCGGACTGCTTGTCAAATTTCAGGTTGAATTTTTTACCGTTAACAATGAACTGGTTTCCCTGGTCTTTTATTTTCAGTGAAGGATCCTTCTTCGTCTGCCGGGTCAGAAAGCCATGTTGGGCAATGTTCACCGGGAACTGTGCCACGGCAACGGGGTAGCCTTTTGCGGCCCAGGGTTCATCATTTCTGAGTGAAAAGGTGAGATTCAGGAAATACTCCCCGTTTTTGTCTTCATTAGCCGTTTCGAAAGGAATGTTCAGAATGGTATCGTGTTGTGGAGCAAGGTCTAATATTCCCGGTTTGCCGGATTTTACCTCTTTCCCGTTTTGCAAAACAGACCATGTGAATACGAAATGATCGAGGTTAGTAAAGAAATAGTCGTTTTTAATTTTAACCTGCAACGGATTTAAGTCATTTAGGCTGAACCTGACATTCTGGTACATTCTTTTCACTTCTTCGAGAGCCGGGCTGGTAGTGCGGTCGGGATAAACGAGACCGTTAAGGCAGAACGAGTTATCATTAGGGATATCTCCGAAATCGCCACCATAAGCCCAGTATTTACGGCCGTCGGCCGTTGTTTTTTCAAGACCCTGGTCAACCCAGTCCCAGACAAAAGCGCCCTGCATGCGCCTGTGGGAATAAATCATATCCCAGTAATCTTTTAAACCTCCCACACTGTTTCCCATGGCATGGGCGTATTCACATAAAATAACCGGGCGGGTAGTATCTTCATCGTGGAGTTTCTCCATTTCCGAAGGACTGGCATACATGTTCGAGATGATATCGAAATGAGAAGCCGGCTTATGCTGTGCTGTCCGGTCGTTACGGTCTTCGTAATGAATAAGTCGGGTAGGATCGAGTCCCCGGAGAGTATCGGCCTCGGCCTGGATGTTTGGTCCGAAA
>DASQZK010000476.1:0-2044 GCA_035638735.1 Bacteroidales bacterium | reverse complement strand
CGGCGTTGGCCTGGTCCATCTGCAGTACAGCGCCGATATTTTTCCCGATGTCGATGTCGGCAATATCGATAGACAGGATTTCGAAAGCCGTTCCGGCGTCGAGGCCTTTTTCAAGCACCACCCGGGAGATATTATCGGGATTTTCAAGCACGGCTTTATGATTAACCGACGAACCAATTGAAGATACGATACCTTCACCAACCCTGGCCAGCACGGTTTCTTCACCGGCACCACCAACAAGTTGTTTGATATTGGCACGTACGGTTACCCTGGCTTTGGCAATAAGCTGGATACCGTCTTTAGCTACCGCGGTAACAGGGGGAGTATTGATCACTTTCGGATTAACCGACATCTGTACGGCTTCAAACACGTCACGCCCTGCCAGGTCGATAGCGGTGGCCATCTTAAACGGCAGGTCGATATTTGCCTTACTGGCCGAAACCAGGGCATGAACAACGCGTTCGATATGACCGCCGGCCAGGTAGTGCGCTTCCAGGTCGTTACGTAACAATTCGACTCCTGCTTTTGATCCTTCAATCATCGCCCGCACAATCACTCCGGGGGGAATTTTCCTCCATCGCATGAACACCAGTTGCAGTAGGGATATCCTTACGCCAGATACCAGTGCCTGGAACCAAAGTCCTATGGGTATAAAATAAAAGATAATCCATAGGCCGATGATAGATGCAACGATTATAACAATAAGTTGAATTTCCATATTAGTTTATTTTACGGGTTTAACAATGACCTGGGATCCGACCAGTTTAATCACTTCAATATCAGTTTTCGGTGTGAGGTACCCTGCAACGGATTTTCCTTCGAGGATGATCCCGTTGACTTTCACCCGGCCCATCGGGGCCAGCCTCGTAACGGTAATGCCCTTGTCACCGGGATTGATGGTCCCTTCTGCGGGATTTTCGCTAACCTTACCATCAATATTGGTATTTAGCATGGCTTTTTTCCAGGTTTTTGCACGGAGCGAAAATCCAAGAATGATAAGAGACGCAAATAAGGTTCCGATTAAAACATATAAACCCGTGCGGGGGCCGAAATTTTCATAAGCCAGGTAAATACCGGCACCGGTAAGAATAAGTCCGCCAATGCCGGCGATGGTGATTCCCGGGATGATTAAAAATTCAATGAGAAAAAGGAGGATCCCGAGCAAAATCAGTAAAATAACCCCTGTCATAATATCCTTCTGTTAATCAATACCGGCCTTCAGGCCTTTCTTAATAAGATCTAACTGCATTGACCTGAGCTCTTTCTTCACACCCTTTTTTACATCACACTGCCCCCGGTAATGGGTAATAATGGTACACTGCTCGGCCTGCACACTTGAATGACCGCACACTTCCATAAGACTTTCCATGACGTAATCGAAGGTATTGATTTCGTCATTGTACAAGACCAGGAAGTGACCGGAAGAACTGCCAGAATTTTTATTCTCCCTGGCCACAGGTTTATCCCTTAATCTGTCTGCCATACCTGTTATTTTATATCCAAATCAAATTTAGCAAATTAAATCTGATAAAACAATGAATTTCGATTATTGAACCGAATCGCGTTTCTCCAGTTCGAGTAAACGGCTGACGGGTATTTTCTCCCCGTCGTACCACCCCACGATGAAAGCATCGCTGTATCCTGACTGCTTCACTTTTTCGAGTGCCTGGCGTGCATCCTCGTAATGCGAGAATTTACCGGTGTAAAACCGTGTCAGGTTTTTCCCGGCTATGGTCTCTGCTGTAATCGGCGATAGTCCGCCAAACGTATCGAAGGCTATTTTGGCACTGAACACCCCAAGCTGGATCTTGTAGAATGAACCGCCGGGTATTTCGGTATCCAGGGGGAACGGATTATTCGTGTTGTAAGGCGAACGACCAAGAATAACAAAGCGTTTCATCGATTTTTCAGGTTTGGATGGCGCTGCTACGGGATGCCCTGGTTCGTCATCGGTTTTAAGGGCTTCCGGCGACACGGCTTTTAACCCCGGTTTTGAGGCTTCCGGAAGCACGGCTTTTTTGGCTTCTTTTCCAGGATCTGCCTT
>DASQZK010000475.1:0-2951 GCA_035638735.1 Bacteroidales bacterium | reverse complement strand
CCCAGATCACGAACCTGGTTCCCGTTCTGAAATCATACTGGCTGGTCATACATGTCGCGGTTATTACAGCCAGTTACGGTTTCCTGGGTCTCGGTGCCTTGCTGGCATCTTTCAACCTGCTGCTGATGGCCTTCCAGACCGAAAAAAACAGCAGGAACCTGGAGCCGAACATAAGCCAGATAACCGGTATTATCGAGATGACTCTTATCGTAGGACTATATATGCTTACTATTGGCACATTCCTGGGCGGAGTATGGGCCAATGAGTCGTGGGGCCGTTACTGGGGATGGGACCCGAAGGAAACCTGGGCGCTCACCACGGCCATCGTGTATGCGGTTATTTTACACCTCAGGCTGGTACCCGGATTGAAAGGGAAGGTCCTGTTTAATGTCCTGGCCCTCGCTGGTTTCGGTTCTGTAATTATGACCTATTTCGGTGTTAATTATTATCTATCGGGATTGCACTCTTACGCTAAAGGAGATCCCATACCTGTCCCCCCGGTGATATACTATTCGGTAGCATCGGTGGTTGTCCTTAGTGCACTGGCAATATGGAACCAGTCGCGCCTTAAAAGGCAGACCCACTAGCGGATATCATTATGTTTAACCGGCATCATGCCTCTGAGGCATGATCAACTTAAGCACGAACGGATGAATATGAAACGTAACCTGCGCGAAATTACTGGGATTGTATTTACACTAAGCAAGGTAAGGATAACGGTGGCCGTTGCCCTTACAACACTAACAGGATATGTTCTGGGTAATGGCGCTTTTGATGCGGGTTTCATCCCTGTTACAGCCGGTATTTTTCTCCTGGCCTGCGGTTCATCAGTTATAAACCAGCTACAGGAATACCATACCGACAGGCTGATGGAAAGGACACGACACCGGCCTCTGCCTTCAGGAAAGATAAAACCTTTTTATGCAGGAATACTGGCTTTTGCAGAAATTTCAGCCGGTATCACTATCCTTTATATTTTTGTAAATATGTTGGCTCTCATTACCGGATTAACAGCACTGGTCTGGTATAACCTAGTTTATACACCGCTTAAAAAAGCTACCCCACATGCTGTTATCCCCGGATCCTTTGTCGGGGCTATCCCGCCACTTGCCGGCTGGGTAGCTTCCGGAGCCTCCCTGCTCAATCCCGGGGCCTGGTTCATGGCCTTGTTTTTTTTCGTGTGGCAGGTTCCCCACTTTTACCTTCTGGCCATGAAATTTGGTCCGCAGTATGAACATGCCGGTTTTCCAGTACTCACGCGAAGGTATTCCGAACGCCAACTGCGGATACTGATCTTGTTATGGGTGGTGTTTACAACCATAACCGCTTTGTCATTATATTCTGCGGGTGTGGTCAATTCGTTGATAAGTGTCCTGCTACTGTGTATATTATCAGCATGGCTTATTGGCGTTTTCCTTGTTCCCGCTATGAAAGGATCAAAGGAGTTCAGGCCTGTGAAATATTTCATGCAGATAAATTACTATGTACTGCTGGTTATCGTGGTGCTGAATATCGATCACGTATTTGTGCATCTATGGTTTTGACAATGGAACAAATTTTGACCTTTGTAAATATCCCCGTGTTCGAAAACCGCAAAAATTCACACCATGTCAATGCTCAAAAGTATCTATCCGTATAATCAAAAGCTGCTGGAAAAATTCCAGGAATTATCCGACGAAGACCTGGAGAAGAAACTCGTACTGTCAGCTGAGACTTTCCATTCCTTCAGGGAAACTACGTTTGATGAGCGCAGGACTAAAATGCTAAAAGCGGCCTCCATTCTCAGGGAAGAGACCCGAACGTTTGCAGAAACCATCACGATGGAAATGGGTAAGCCCATCGGTGAGTCGGTTGCCGAGGTTGAAAAATGCGCGTGGGTTTGCGAATATTATGCTGAAAATGCGGAGAAATTTCTACAAAATGAGATCATTGAAACAGATGCATCAGAAAGTTATGTGACCTACAAGCCTATCGGAACCATATTTGCCGTCATGCCCTGGAACTTTCCCTTCTGGCAGGTATTCCGGTTTGCTTCGCCTACCCTTATGGCCGGGAATACAGCCTTGCTGAAGCATGCTTCCAATGTACAGCGGTGCAGTCTGCATATTGAAGATATTTTCAGGCGTGCAGGCTTCAAAGAGGGGGTCTTCCAGTCACTGGTGATTGGCTCGCACAAAGTGAAACAGGTCATTGACCACAACGCGGTAAAGGCTGTCACACTCACCGGGAGTGAACCGGCAGGTGCTGAAGTAGCAGCCCGGGCCGGTAAGCTCATTAAAAAAAGCGTACTGGAGTTGGGCGGGAACAATGCCTTTGTTGTCCTTGATGATGCCGATATTGACCTGGCCATCGATGTCGGACTGAAAGCACGGATGCAAAATGGCGGGCAAAGTTGTATTGCCGCCAAACGATTTATTCTCGACAGTTCTATTGCCGGACAATTTATCCCGGCCCTTCAGAAAAAGATCGGGCAGCTGAAGGTTGGCGATCCGATGGCCGGAGATACCGATGTCGGCCCGCTCTCCTCAGTCTCCCAGGCTGAAATTGTTTACGACCAGGTTATAAAATCGATTTCTGCCGGCGCCATGCTTATCACCGGAGGCATTCGCGACGAAGCATTCTTCGAACCTACCATTTTACTTGATGTAATGCCCGGTATGCCAGCCTTCGATGAAGAAGTCTTTGGCCCTGTATTTTCTGTTATTCTTGCCGAAGATGCCGAAGATGCCCTAAACATTTCAAATAATTCATCCTTTGGTCTCGGGGTGAACGTCTTTACAAACTCCAGGGAAAAGGCCCGTCTTTTTATCGACAATGCCGATGAAGGGGCCGTGTTCATTAATGAAATGGTAAAGTCCGATCCCCGGCTACCGTTTGGCGGCATAAAACATTCCGGCTACGGAAGGGAGCTTTCTACACATGGAATCAGGGAGTTTGTTAACGCCAAAACC
>DASQZK010000474.1:0-2080 GCA_035638735.1 Bacteroidales bacterium | reverse complement strand
GATGACGTTTGAGACTCGCTCCTGCAACAAAGGACATCCTGTTCTGAACACGCAAAAAAAGTTAGTTTTTCAAAACATTCAACCTCCCGGCACTGTCGAAATAAACCCTGTTCACATTAACCCAGCGACGCGTGTTTGTCTTCGATAGGTGCGTATGATAAACAATATACATCTCAGAGCTGTCGGGTGAGGTCACAAAACTGTTATGCCCCGGTCCGTAAATGCCCGCTTCTTCATCCATGCCAATCAACGGGTTGCCGGCATACTTGGTCCAGGGGCCGAAAGGTGAAGTAGCCGTGGAATACCCGATGCCGTAGTACGGATCCTGGTAGTGATTAGCCGAATAAGTCATATAGTAGATGCCATTATGCTTGATGACCGAACAACCTTCATTGCACCGTGACCGGTCGCTGAATGGATGTTCCCACGGCTGCTCTGCTTTGGAACAAAAGACAGGGTCACTTATGGGATCCAGGTCCTTGTCAAGTTTACGGCAAAAGATATATCCGAAGAGATGACCGTCGGGCCAGGTCCCTTCGTAACCTACCTTGTCGTAATAAAGATATATTTTACCGTCGTCATCGAAAAAGATGTGAGCATCGATGCAGGAATAACCGGGATCGAACCAGGGAGCCTTCACATCCTTAAAAGGACCGGTAGGCGAGCTGCTTTTTGCCAGACACAGCAGCATCCGGTTATTTGTTGTATCCTTGCCGTTGCAACTGTAAGCCATATAGAATAACCCGTCGTGGTAATATACCTCCGGAGCCCAGTAATTACCTTTACCCCAGCTGTCTGCCGTCTCGTGGTAGACAAAACCTTCGCTTTTCCAGTGATTCATATCGGCACTGCTCCAGCATTTAAAACCAGTTCCCGATGATGTGGTCCCGTACAGGTAATACCGGCCATTATGCAACAGCATAAACGGATCGCCCATGAAAATACTGTCGCTGACCGGGTTGGTCCATGACAATTTTTCCCCGGCCGATTGCCCTTTGGCAGGGGATGCCAGGGTTAACGCAACAGCCAGTATTGATAATATGCCGGGATGTAATTTGTTGTTCTTCATTGTTAACTGCTCATCAATTAAAATTTCATTCCTGACAAAGTATAACAGGCTTCAACCGGACAATCCCTTTCATTACAACGAGACCCGCTTCCCGTCAACAATAAAATCCTTTACCAGGAAGTTACCATAGACTGCCTTAGCAAAGGGTTTGCCTTTTTTCAAGCCCACATAACCAAAGCCGGTTTCACAACTGAAAAAACATTTGAAATCATTCCCTAAGCGGGAATCGATGGTCATGGTCTGATCGACGGCATCGTAGGTTATTCCGGTAAGTCCCTGCAGCAAGCCGTAGCTCGACATGGCCCGGGCATACCAGTGGCCGCATTCATATTCGTTAAAAGGATTACGGATCCTGCCATCATACCGTTTTCTTACAGCCCTCACTATATCGAGACCTTTTTGTTTCTCCCCCATGATCATGAGATGAGAAGCCACCTGGTATTCGATGCCGGTCCATACTTCGTTACTGTATACAAAAGGGAAGGTAGGTTCATCGTTGTGGGGCCAGGTGCAGATCAGCAGTCCGCCTTCATTTCCATAGGCATAACCGGCACGCTGGGGGTTAACATGGTTACTGAGATCGGACTTGAAATTATATTTATAGACCGATTCCAGGTGGCTGAGAATTTTGCTGCTATCCATCAATACCGGGACACCACACATTTTGGAGAGCCAGAAACCCAGCACCCCATCGCTGATACAGCCATTTCCATACTGGTATTTGGGTCCCTCCTGCTCAAGAATTTTAAGTGCTTCGGGAGAATACGCCCCTCCCATGCTCTTTTTCGAAGCCTCCACCGGATCGGGGGCATTGAGACCGGTCCATTGCACTTTCTGGAAGAAATACTCTCCATTATAAAGGTCTGTGCTCATGCGTTTAAGACCCTTATCAAGGAGTTCTTTATATGAAGGCACTTCATCATCCAGCGCCTCGCCCATTTCAACGGCAGCCGTAAGTGCACCCACATAAAAGCTCGTGCACATACCATCCGGCCCCCAGAATTCAATGTC
>DASQZK010000473.1:0-4714 GCA_035638735.1 Bacteroidales bacterium | reverse complement strand
CCCGAATACCGACGTATCAGGCCCATCATCAACAAGATAGGCACGGCGCCCATCATTGCCCTTACTGCCACGGCAACACCCAAGGTACAGCACGATATCCAGAAAAACCTCGAGATGCTGGACGCCAAAGTCTTTAAGGATTCCTTCCGAAGGATTAACCTCTATTATGAGGTCAGGCCAAAAGTCAATGCCACCAAACAGATTATAAAGTATATCCTGAATAACAAGGGAAAATCGGGCATCATCTATTGTCTTAGCCGGAAGAAGGTCGAGGAGCTGGCCGAAACACTGGTAGTGAACGGCATAAAGGCCCTTCCCTATCATGCCGGGATGGATGCTGCCACACGGGCTTCCAACCAGGATAGTTTCCTGATGGAAGAAGCTGATGTGATTGTCGCTACTATTGCTTTTGGAATGGGTATCGACAAGCCGGATGTTCGTTTCGTTATTCACTACGACATTCCCAAGTCACTGGAAGGCTATTACCAGGAAACGGGGCGGGCCGGTCGTGACGGCGGGGAAGGAAAATGCATCGCCTTTTACCGATATAAAGATATCCAGAAGCTTGAGAAATTTATGCAGGGCAAACCTATTGCCGAACAGGAAATCGGAAAGCAGCTTCTGCTCGAGACCGTCTCCTACGCCGAATCATCGGTATGTCGCCCCAAAGTACTCCTCAACTACTTCGGGGAAATCATGGAAGAGACCTGCGGTAATTGCGACAACTGCCTGAACCCTAAGGAAAAATTTGAAGGAAAAGACTATATCGTTAATGCCCTCAGAGTTATCCAGGAAGTAAAAGAAAAATTTAAAGCTGACCATGTGGCCGCCATACTGGCCGGGAAAGCCACCTCCTCAGTCAAGGCTTATAACCATCATAAACTCGACCTTTTCGGCAGCGGTAAAGATAAGGATGTTAAATTCTGGAACGGCGTCCTCCGCCAGGCCCTTATCGCTCACTTCATTACCAAGGATATTGAAAATTACGGTCTTCTGAAACTTACCGATGCCGGGCTTGGCTATATGGAAAAACCAACCTCGTATATGCTGACACAGGACCATGACTACGAAAAGTCTGGTCACGACGAAGAAGGATCGGGCGGCGGCAGCGGTCGCAGTACCATGGATACCGAGTTGTTCAATATACTGAAAGATCTCAGGAAGAAAACAGCGAAAAAGCTGAATCTTCCCCCTTTCGTCATATTCCAGGACCCGTCACTCGAAGATATGGCCATCCATTATCCTATTACTACCGAGGAACTCCAGAACATTATAGGGGTAGGTGCCGGTAAAGCAAGACGGTATGGCAAAGAGTTCGTCGACCTCATCAAGGTGTATGTCGAGGAGAAAGAGATTGTCAGACCCCAGGATATGGTCGTTAAATCGGTGGTTAACAAATCGGGGCTTAAAGTCAGCATTATCCAAAGTATTGACCGGAAACTGCCCCTTGACGATATTGCCCAGGCGAAGAACCTGGATATGCCCGACCTGTTGAGTGAGATTGAAGCTATTATCAATAGCGGTACCAAGCTGAACCTCGATTATTACATCGATGAGGTCATCGACGATGAAAGACAGGACGAAGTATACGCCTATTTCCGCGAGGAAGCTGAAACAGAATCAGTGGATGAAGCGCTGAAAGAACTGGGTGAAGAGGATTATACCGAAGAAGAGATCAGGTTGATGCGGATAAAATTTCTGGCCGAAATGGGGCACTGACACCTGTCCGGGCCCGGGCTCCGGGATGAAATCCCGCATACCAGCTGTTTAACCAATGAATACCTGGTCGTCTCATCTGGCTGCAATTACCAGGTGGCCTTCGGGGGAAACACTGACATTTTATCACGCTTAACCATATTTCAGCCTGCATCCGCTGGCATAGAATTATAATTATTGTATTTTCGTACATGCCGGGTGTTACCAACATCAATGTCCCGAAAATGGCAACGGTATCCAGGCATCGGGGAGTGAATCCCGTCTGTTTTTATGCCGGACGGCTGTTCATCCCTGATTTTTATTGACACTCAATGTTAAGCTGTGCCTGTATGGAAACTAAAATCGTTCTTGAAACACGCTATCTTTCTAAAAATTATGGCAAAGTCAAAGCCATTAACAACCTGAATCTCCAGGTCTTTGAAGGCCAGGTCTTTGGCATTCTCGGTCCCAACGGCAGCGGAAAAACAACAACCCTGTCTATTGTGACCGGTATTCTGGAAGCTGCCTCCGGCAGCCATTTCTGGTTCGGCGAAAGCCCTGCTCCAAAAAGCCTGAAAAGAATAGGCTCGATGATAGAAGTACCCCATTTCTATCCTTACCTCAACCTGGACCAGAATCTGAAAATAGTAGCTGAAATAAAAGGGTATGGAGCCAGCGACATCGATCGTGTCCTGCAAACTATAAAACTTATTGACCGCAGACGCTCGAAGTTCTCAACCCTCTCGCTCGGGATGAAACAAAGGCTTGGTATTGGCGCTGCCCTGCTCGGTGATCCCGAGGTACTGGTTCTGGATGAACCCACCAACGGACTCGACCCTGAAGGTATTGCGGAAGTACGGACGTTGATCATCAATGAAGCCTTGCGGGGAAAAACCGTCATCATGGCCAGTCATATCCTCAGCGAAGTGGAAAAAGTCTGTACTCACGTCGCCATTCTGAAAAATGGCGTTCTGCTGGAGCAGGGCGATGTAAATGCCCTCCTCAAAGGGGAGATGCTTGTTGAAGTGAAAGCCGAAGACCAGGCAAAACTTGGTAATGCTCTCGAGCAATGTGAATTTGTTAGTTCGGTAAAAGCCGAAAACGGCAGTATAATGGTTACCCTCAGCGATAACAGGACATCAGCCGATCTCAACGCCTTCCTCTTTGAAAAAGGCGTACGTCTGACCGACCTTATCAACCATAAAAAATCGCTGGAAAGCCAGTTCCTTGAATTAGTAAAAGAAGATTAAAGCGACTACCCGATGAAAACACTCTTCCGAATAGAATTCACCAAAACATTGAATTACAACCCTTTTCGTATTATACTTATCCTGCACCTTTTATTTTTCCTGCTAGGACTCTTCGCCCTGCCAAGGATCGATATCAAATTTCCGTTCCTTTCCATTGTACCCCTCTACCAGTTTCCCCATGTCTGGAATTTCACAACCTGGATTGCCGGTTATTACAATATCACCCTGGTGCTCCTGGTGATCATGATGACCAGTCTGGAGTTCAGCAACAAAACCTATAAGCAGCAGGTCATTTTTGGGATGAGCCGCAAAGAATTGTTCATGGAAAAGCTTATCCTTATCTTTTACCTTTCGGTGTATGTGGCTGCCCTTCTTTTCATTACTTCTATTGCTTCAGGCCTGATATTTAGTTATAAGATCACCTTTGCCATTATTTTCGAACGGTCCTGGCTCATACTGAATTCCTTCCTTCAGACCTTTGCCTTTCTATCTATGGGAATACTGTTCGCTTTGATTTTCAGGAACATGATTTTATCGGTCCTTGTATTTGGGTTTTACCGTGTATTCCTGGAACCTATTGTCAGGTCACTGACCGCACATGATTACCGTTGGTTTTTCCCAACGAAATTCATAAGCAGCCTTACCCCCCGACCCGACATCATAGAGTTGGTACAACAGAAGCTGCAAGATGCCGACAAGGCTTCGCCCGATGAGTTATCGAATTTTAATAAGATTATACCCGAGGGTGTTCCGATCTGGCAAAATATCATCCTGACCCTGGTCTTCCTGGGGATTATCCTGTCTGTTTCAGCTTATATTTTCAGAAAAAGGCGTCTGAACTGATTATCACGACCGCACATCCATAGCGTCGCGCAGGCCATTGCCCGAAAGGGTAAATGCCAGCACCAGGAGCATAATGGCAAAGCCCGGAATAAAGGCCAGGTAAGCTTTATCGACAATGATAAATCCGTAATGGTCACGGACCATGGTACCCCAGGAGGGTATCGGGGGTTGTACACCGATGCCCAGAAAGCTGAGCCCTGCTTCAATCAGGATGGCACTGGCGAAATTAGCCGCTGCAATGATGATGACCGGGGCAAAAATATTAGGCAGGATATGGCGAAAGATGATTCTCATGTCGCTATATCCCAGTGACCGTGCCGCCATGACAAACTCCTTTTCCCTTATGCCCATAACCTGGCCACGGACAACCCTGGCAACCTCAACCCACATGGTAATTCCCACGGCAATGAAAATTTGCCAGAAGCCTTTACCCATAACCATGGTCAGGGCAATAACCAGTAATAATGTTGGCACCGACCATATCACGTTTATCAGCCAGATGATAAAATCGTCGACCCACCCACGGTAGTACCCGGCGAGTGCACCAAACAACAAACCAATAACCAGCGAGATGAAGACGGCAACAAGACCTACCGACAACGAAACCCTGGCACCAAGAATCATCCGGCTGAGCATGTCGCGGCCAAACCTGTCGGTACCCAGCAAAAATCGCTTTGTGACGATATTCTCCTCCCCGATCCGTTTTCTCAGTGCACCCCGTGGAACAGTTATCCTCTCCCCTTCCAGATTTGTAAATGAGAAGGTGTCGCCCGAAACCCCCGTAGTGTAATCTTCATTTACCGGGTATACCACTTCGGGCAGCCAGAAAGCCTGCCTGCTATCCTCCTGGCCGGGGATCTCTGTATAGTTCTGCACCACCACACTGTCACCCCTGAAGGCGTAACTCAATACAGGGATTGTATTAT
>DASQZK010000472.1:0-4704 GCA_035638735.1 Bacteroidales bacterium | reverse complement strand
CTTTCGACGAACTTCCTTACAGTTACAACCCGGAGTCGGGGTACGTGGCTTCAGCCAACAACCGCACTGTGGGCGATGATTATCCTTATTATATCAGCCGTTGGTTTGACCTGCCCAACAGGTTTGAGCGGATCGTGGAAGGGCTGACTGCTAAAGAGAAGCTGACGGTGGAAGATTTCAAACGAATCCAATCCAACCAAAACTCAATGTGGGCGCAGAAGCTTGTCCCGTTTTTCACCTCTGTAATGGCCGATAAGATCAGGAATGAACCCGGACAGGCTCAAAAAGCCTACCAGCTGTTGCAGGAGTGGGACTATGAAATGGGCACGGGCAGTGTGCCATCAACCATATTTGAGCAGTTCTATGTCGAGTTCCTGTATGCCATGTTCCACGACGAGCTTGGAGATGAACTCTACAACAGGCTGATATCCCAGGACCTCCTGGCGGCATACCTGATTGACAAAGTGAGACGTACAGGCAAGTCAGTGTGGTTCGACAATGTGAATACCCCTGAAAAAGTTGAAACGGCCGGCGATATCGCTATTACTGCCATTGACAGCACGGTTGCCAAACTACAGGCAAGGTTGGGCAACGATATGTCCCAATGGGAATGGGGTAAGGTACACACCCTTACGCTCAAACATCCCCTTGGATCGGTAAAAATCCTCGACCGGATATTCAGCCTTAACCGTGGACCATATTCCGTTGGAGGGAGTTACCATACGGTAAGCCCATACTCGTATCCGCTCAACGACCTGTTTCATGCCAATCATGGATCATCACACCGGCATATCTACGTCGCAGGCGACTGGGACCGTTCGCAGGTTATTATTCCAACCGGTATCTCGGGAATACCTGCCAGTCCCTATTATTGCAGTCAGACAGAAAGTTATCTCAACTATATCTATAAAACAGATTATTTTTCAGAAGAAGGCGTAAATAACCATAAATCATATACAATGAAATTTATAGCCCGGTAGGGGAGACCCTACGTGCCATGGTTAATAACGTCAGCAATCTTGTCGAGCAATAAGGTCGTTTCGATAGGTTTGGTAATGTAATCGATACATCCGGCTTCGAAACACTTTTCCTTATCCGATTGAAAGGCATAGGCTGTTTGTGCAATGACGGGAAGTTCGGGATAAATTTTCTTAATCTCCCTGGTAGTCTCATAACCATTCAGTAAGGGTAACTGAATATCCATCAGGACGACATCAATCTCCGGATGTTCCCTGGACACCTCAATAGCTTCCCGTCCGTCAGCTGCAAAAAGCAGGTTGGCTTCGGTTTCTAGAAGTATCTCCTTCAGAAAAAACGAACTGGAAAGATCGTCTTCAACGATAAGTATCGTTTTGTTCTGCCATTCGTACTTTCCAAAATAATCTTCGTTCATCAGGGTGTTTTTCGTGTGAAAAAATTCTATCTAACAAGTAGTCAGATGTCTAAAATTAATTATTTTTTATGTTTTATTGTCATCGAAGGCGCAAATATAGAACAATAAAAGTGAAAATGAAGCCGGCTACCCGCCCTCGCCAATACGCAATAAGTATGACTGAATAAAAAACATTAAAGTTGCCTGTCTGTTTATTAAAAATGATGCTCTGCATCGACAGTATTGTGAGAGTGCTGCATGCCGGGGCTTTATAAGACCGTCGATCCGGGATGGGAAGATTCCGTAATTCTGAATTAATCCCGTAATTCAATTCGAATATAAAATTATTTGAATATTTTTAACCATTCTTTTGTACAAATAAACAGACGGAACGATGAAATACAAGAAGATCCTGGGTATTGATATTGGAGGTTCTGGCATTAAAGGTGCTATAGTAAACACGAAAAAGGGTACGCTCAAAAGCAAACGATACCGCATTATTACACCTGTTCCTGCTACACCTGAATCGGTTGGTAAGGTTATTAAGAAGATTGTTAAACATTTTGACTGGAAAGGGCCAATTGGGGTTGGATACCCCGGAGTTGTTCAGAATGGAGTTGCCAGGACGGCTGCCAATGTTGATCCCTCGTGGATTGATACCGATATTAACGGTTTATTTTCTGAGTTAACCGGTTGCCCGGTACAGGTTGTAAACGATGCCGATTCGGCTGGATATGCGGAAATGAAATTTGGTGCCGGGGCCGGCTTTAAAGGTGTGGCAGCCTTAATAACCGTAGGTACCGGTCTTGGAACGGTTATGTTCACGGGAGGCAAGCTAATGCCTAACCTTGAATTGGGACATATCATACTTCATGGCGATGACGCGGAGAAGTATGCTTCCGACGCTGCCCGCAAGAATGACGATCTGAGCTGGGAGGATTGGGGCAGGCGTTTCAGTGAATATCTGGGCAGGCTTGAAGATCTTACCTGGCCGGACCTGATCATTATCGGCGGTGGTGCCAGTAAAAAAGACGATCGTTTTTTCAGTTATCTTAAAACCCGGGCAAAGGTCGTTCCTGCCGAATTGCTCAATGAAGCCGGCATCATTGGTGCAGCCATAGCTGCCAAAGCCTATCATAAAGCCCAACAATCGGCCGAAAAAAAGAAGAAATAACAATACGGATGTACACCCGTTCTTTTCCTCCGGCGTATACCCCTGTAATATGAAATATTCACGGTCGTCCCGGCCACATCCGTCACACGGCTATTCCTTCTATGAGTCTTAGGCCAAACCCTGCGATGCAAGACCCGTAACGGGGTTAATTCCTCTTGTTGATCAGGATAAGTGATACCGCAGGGATTATTCACCCTCTTCCTCATCACCACTACCCGAAAGGTCAGAAGGATAAGGTTCATGACTTTTGGACGAAAACCATAAAATTCTGTTCAACAAGTCATCTTCACCGGAATCAATGTGGTCAAAGACTGGATTGAGACTCTGTTTTGCATAATGAAGTGACTTTCCCTTCAGTGCTGATAAGGGTGGATTCAGCTCATCGAGAGGCAGGTGGCTGGGAATGTGGTCATAGAAAACTTCCACCTTTTCTTCCCCAAAGCAGTCGTACATGGGTGCAGCTATTGCATCTTCAATATTCATGGGTGGCAGGCCCAGGATCAGTTCGATGGTACGCACCATGCCTTGCTGGTTGTATGGTGTATGGACCGTTTTTTCGAGCACGGAATACGGACTGATTACCAGGCCTACGGTACGGTAAGGTGAGACATGGTCCCAACCGGCTTGTGAATCATCCTCGGTGACGAATATCACCGTTTCTTTCCAAAAACGGCTTTTTGTTATGGCCTCTATGATGCGACCAAGGGCCAGGTCATTATCGGCGATAGCCGCCCTGGGCGTCGGCAACCCTGGCCTGGTGCCGGCCGTATGGTCATTGGGTAATGCCATGATCATGAGCTCAGGCAGATGATCGCCTTCCATGGTCTCATACGTGTGCAGATCTTTTATGAACGCATCAGCCCTTAACTGGTCAGGTATCTTATGACTGTCGTACGCGGGGAATGTTGAACTGAGCAATGGTCTGACCGGTGCTATGGTTGTTTTATTGCTGAAAGTGAACGGAATACCCTTTTTGTAATTAGTGTAAATATCACTCCAGCTAAGTGTATGATCAAATTCAGGAATCGCTGCTTCACCATATATTTTTACGCTTTTGCCGTTACGGACAGCATTATCCCACAAAAATCCGGTTGGGGCATATACCAGTGCGTCAGTCTGCACGTGAGGGTAACTCCTGAACCAGGCCCGCATATTCTTTTCAATATAATCGGTTACGATAGATGCATCGGTCCATTGATGACCTTCGGCAGAACACTTGCCGGCGACGGAAAAATTGTCGAGCAGCAGGAACCGATCTGCCAGCTTATGGGTGTTAGGGGTTACCGTATCACCATATATACATAAGGCCGGGTCGCCGTCTCCTGCCAGCATATCTCCCAATACCTGGTCGTAGGTCCGGTTTTCCTTTATGATATAAAGCACATGCTTAAACACCGATGGTTCACCTGTTCGCTCCGGAACAGGTGCAGGGAGGATAGAGCTCCGGGCCGGCAAACCGGTCATTACCAGTCTCGACAACTGGTTCATGGCAATCACGGTATTGGTATAGCGTTTTAACTTCCTTCGACCGGGTTTGTCAATTATTGAAATCGAAGTGAGCTTATGGTGGCTGTTGTAGGCGAAACCGCTGTTCGATTTGGAAGGGATAGGAAGCTTCCTGCTGTCGCCTTCAAGGTTAGTGACGTATAGGGTGTTTTCTTTCGATACGACAACCGATGAAGGGTACGTTCCGGTCGGGATAAATCCGGAAATCGTACTGGATTTTCCTTTTCCCCGCGAGGATACTGATTTTCCCAGTCTGATAACCACCAGGGCATTATCCATCCCGTTGGCAACATATAACAATCGTCCGTCGGGTGAGAGACCTAAACCATTGGGCGAATCGCCGAAATAGGGATTGATTTCGGGCTGAAGCCTTACGGGTATCACCTCTGCAATGGTGTCGGCACTTGTGTTTATGACTGTTACGGCATCGCTGTTGGAGGTGGTCAGATAAACAAACCTGCCATCGGGCGAAGCCGTAATTTCATTCGGATGCAGGCCGGTAACTATGGTGGCGGTGCATTTACCCGTCGCCGGATCGAAGACCGACACACTCCCTTCGCGTGTGGCACCTGTTTCCTTATCTACCCGTGCCAGTCCCCATGGAACGCCTGCCACATCAGGATCACCCTGATCGGGCAACCTTCCGCCCCAA
>DASQZK010000471.1:0-3584 GCA_035638735.1 Bacteroidales bacterium | reverse complement strand
GTAGAAATCACCACTCACTATATCTCTTGGCTGGTAGAAAACAAAACTGCCCGCAAAGGTGTCGTGAAGCCGTTTGATCGGCGGCAGGATACTGGCCTGTATACGTTGGGCATAATTGATACTGTCGGTGATATCCCTGTTTTTATTTTCAATTTCCTCTTTCTGGTCCATTACCTCCCTGGTTCTTTCGTCGAGAGCTTTCTGCAGGTATTCCTGGATCTGTTTCTGTTTCCTCTCCCTGAGCTTGATAATAATGAAAACGGTACTGATAACCGCGAAGATGGACAGCAGAATAAACCACCAGGCTTTCCAAATAGGGATTTTAATATGAATATGAAGCGTGAGAGGTGTTTCGGTACAAATGCCGTTCTCGTCACAGGCCCTCAACATGAAGGTATAATCGCCATCCTCGACACGGCTGTATGTGGCACTGGGAATCTTTGTAGGCTCCGACCAGTCATCGTAGCCGTCAAGCTTATACTGGTAAACCACGCTTTCGGGTGACTTGAAATTGATCCCGATGAAATCGATCCTGATTTTATAAGCATTATAAGGCAGATACACCGGTTTTGTAAAATCGTACTCCTTATCGGAAATGTTTAGCGAGGTGATGTTCAACTGGGGAGGAATCGTATCTGCACGGTCTTTTACGGGATCGTAAATAATGAGGCCGCGGGTGGTTCCGAACACCAATTCATTTTCCGAGCTTGTAATAACTGCATCGTAGTTGCAATCAGCAGATATTCCCTCTTCAACGCTGAACGTCCTTATATTCCCACTTTCAGTATTTATCTCGCTCATGCCCAACCGGTGGCCCGACCAAATATTTCCATTGGCATCGGTGGCGATACTATAGCAGAAATTTGAACGCAAACCATCTTCGGTTGAAAAGTAATGAAGGCTGTCAGGTGCGAACCGGAATATGCCGTCTCCGTTAGTCCCCGCCCAGAGGTCGCCGTTATGGTCCTGGGTGATGGCAATAAACTCAAGCTCAGCATTTGCATCAATAGCCAGTTCTTCGCGTTTAGTCATATTATACAAACCGTTACTGCGCGTGGCTATCCAAACATTATCCTTGTCATCAACATATATATCCCTGATCTTATTATGAGGAAGACCCTCGGACGTAGTATAGTGATAAGTTTGGCCACTGCGCGTATCGAACATCTTAACCCCGCTGTTAGTGGCAACCCAGATCGTATCATTACTCGATGTTATACTGTTAATGGTATTCTCGAGCGAGTTTCGCGATAAATACACCCGGCTGGCCATTCCGCCTTTTTTACTGATGGTATATAAGCCACTGTGAGCCGTTCCAATCCACACCTTTTCGTCTTCGGTGGGATAGATGGCGGTAAAACGGTCATCAGGCAACCCGTTCCTGGTATCAAGGAACGAAAAGCGATCCGATCCCGGCCGGGTAATCATAATCTTATTTTCACCACCCAGCCAGTAAAGACTGTCTACCTGGGCAAGTGACAAAATATTGTCGTTGAAGCCATCCTTTTCAAAATTGTAAAATGAAAACGCCTGGTCTTTCAGCACGATCAAGCCTTCTCCTGTTGTACCAAACCAAAGGTTCCCTTCAATATCCTGAAAGACACTGCTCAGGAAATTAGCTTTGAGCCCGGACGACTGATCAAAATGAAGTGACCTGACGAATGCTTTTTGGGCCCGGGAGTACTGCAGTTCGTACACGCCATCTCCCTTGGTACAAAGCCACAGGTTACCGCTTTTCTCTTCATAGATGTCCTGGATGTTCATGTACTCCAACCCAAATGATGCTGCTGTTTTGGTGATGGTATACGAATGAATATCTTTCCCCGGGCTTTGAAGAAGGTAAAGGCCCTGGTCTTCAGTGCCTACCCAGTAGTTCGCCGAGCCGATGTCATGTTTTACCGTCTGAACACGCGTGTAAGGAATGTCCTCAAACCGGCCGATAAGTTCAAGTCCGGAAAGATCATTATTAAAGTGGTACATGAACAGTCCGTCGAAGGTTCCAACCAACAACCCGTCGTCGTCGGTAACACAAAGTGAGGAGATAAGCTGGCCTTCGAGTCCGTCTTTGAGGATAATGATGTGGTTGTCAGGCGTAATACGGATGATTCCTTTATTTTGTGTGGCAATGATAATGTCGGACCCGGACGTTTCGCAGATGCCGTTGATCCGGCCCATATTTTCTACTGGAATGTTCACAGTATGAAACGATATTCCCTTCAGTACGGCAAGCTGTCCGTCGTCGAAACCGAACCAGAGCCTGCCCCGGCTATCGCGGAAGCTTTGAGTTACAGGTGTCTGTGGGAGTGTATCCCCGGGAAATTCCTGGCTGAAGGTAAACCCATCGTACCGGCATATTCCTTCTCCGGTTCCCAGCCAGAGGTAACCATTGGGATCCTGGGTAATGTTGTAAATGAAATTATCGCAAAGGCCTTGTTCTACACCGAAATTGAGAAAACGAAAATTCTGGGAGAGAAGATTCCCTCCCAGCAATACGATCATTAATAACGTGACTATCTGGCGCTTATTAACACTCAAGCTGATTATTTTTTTCTGGTTCTATTCCTTCTTCCTTACCCCAATACTGTACTTGTATTTTGGCACACCACCGATAGGACTGGTAAAGAACTCGAGGTTACGACCGTACTGGTTCTTCACATATACCACGACGTTATTATTTTTTACCAGGGGTGGTGATTTTTTCTTAATGAACTGTATATCAAGGGAGGTATTTTTCTCTTCTTCAAAGATCTTAAATTCACCCTCTGCCCAATTATCTTCGGCAGATATGGGACAGGTCTGGCCTTTCCTTGCCACCGAGACCACCCTTATGAAGCCATCGTTATCCCAGTCAAAATCGTATAATTTCACGGTCACGGTTTGCTCATCAACGTAAGGATAAATATGTGAAACCTCTTCTGCCACGTTATGCATACGGAATGAATATTCAAAGGCAAGAGCATTGGCTCCTTCGATGGATACACGTTCTGAAGGGGATGAGCTCATGAAATAACGGTAAAGGTTACCGTCGTCACCGGAAACACCTTCACAAATAATTTTAAGTACATTACCATCGTATTTTTCGACATATTCGCCCTCCGTAGGATTAAACGGGCCGAAAACATACCAGTTATCGTCGTAACGGTTATCCTCGCCGAAAGACTTGGTGGCCAGCAATGTGCCACTGCGGTACTCACCCACCGGATCGGTACCCTGGGCATCCGGATTCGACCAGCATCCCTTTCCTCCGTAAATAGAATAATTAACGCGGGTATTCCAACTACCGTTGATCTCGTCCACTTTGCCTCCAACATCGGGATCGTAAACCCAGATAAAAACAGGATGGTCGTAATCCTTCGGAAGAAGAAAAAAGAAAGTCTGGGAAAAATCATCATCCCCCCAACTGGTTTCAGCATCCTTGCCGAATGTCATAAGATATGGAATATTCTCCTCAACGTTTGGCACCGGCTGTGCATCAAGGGCTGCAAGTCCGGTAACAAGCAATGAGATGAATACAAGATAAATCTTCATATAATAATTAACTTAACAAACTGTCTAATTCAAAAATGTCTTTTTTTTACAAAAAT
>DASQZK010000470.1:0-2049 GCA_035638735.1 Bacteroidales bacterium | reverse complement strand
CGGGTTATCGTTCATCGTGTTTCGTGGCTCATCGAAAACGGGGTGGAACCTCAATCCATCCTGCTGCTGACCTTCACCCGTAAGGCAGCAAAGGAAATGCTTGGCAGGGTTGAGATGCTGTTGCAGGATGCTTCCGCCGGCAAGGTCACCGGTGGCACCTTTCACTCCTTTGCCGCCTATACGCTCCGTAAATATGCCAACCTGCTGAACCTGCCGCCGAATTTCACCATTATCGACACGGGCGTTTCGGAAGATGTGATTGACCTGATCAGGACCGAGCAAAAGCTCAATACTTAAAACCGTAAATTTCCCAAGAAGGGCCGCATACAGGACATCATCTCGTATTCACGCAACCGCGGTGAAACGATTTCAGGGGTCATTCACAGGTATTACAGCGGACTGAAAGATTATATCCCCGATATAGAGCTGATTTTTTCGGGCTATACGAGATACAAGAAGATCAGCCGGATCCTCGACTTCGACGACCTGATGGAGGTGTTGCGCGATGCCTTACGCGACAACCCCTCGTTTCGCCAGATCATGCAGAAAAGATACAGCTACGTGATGGTGGATGAGTTCCAGGACACCAACGTGGTGCAGAAAGATATCGTCGACTTTATCGCTGCCGGCCACCGGCGCATCATGGTTGTAGGCGATGATGCGCAGAGCATCTATGCATTCCGTGGTGCCAACTACGAGAATATCCTGCGATTCCCCGAGACGTATCCGGAATGCGCCGTTATTCGTATCGAGGAGAATTATCGCAGCAACCAGAAGATCCTCGACTTTACCAATGAAGTGATCGATCATGCCCGCATCGGGTACAAGAAACGGTTATTCACCAAAAACGACCGTGATGTAATACCGGTCGTCCGGCGGTTGATGAGTGAGGAAGATGAAGCAATATTTATCGTAGACCGGATGATGGAACTCATCGAAGCAGGGGTGCCGTTGAGTGAGCTGGCCGTGCTGAACCGGGCCGACTGGCATAACCGGTATATCCAGACCGAGCTGAACAAGCGGGGCATTCCTTATGTCGTGGTGGGGGGCTTCAAATTTAATGAACGGATGCATATCAAGGATATGATCGCTTACCTCAGGCTGACCTATAATCCTTCCGATGCCGTTGCCTGGCACCGGGTACTTAAATATATCGGTGGAGTGGGGAAGGTGACGGCTTCCGGCGTGATCGACACCCTGCGGAATTCGGAAAACATGTTCAGCTTTGAAGCTTTCAGCCAGCGTAAATTTTATAACGATCTGCGTCAACTGGGCATGATGCTGGCCCAAGCCAGCCAGCCCGAGCATACCTTGACACAAAAGATCGAATTGATCAGGGAATATTACGCACCCATCCTTAAAACCCGCGAAGAAGACTACCTTAACCGGATGATGGATGTGGATGTGCTGCTGGACCTTTCCCGGAAATATAAAGACCTTGACCGCTTCCTGTCCGACTTCGCCCTCGACCCGCCTTCGCGACGTGTAGCCGATCAGAGTACACCCCTAATCGATGAGGGGGAAGAAAAAGGCAAAATCACACTCTCAACAGTACACTCGGCAAAAGGACTGGAATGGTACGCCGTTTTTATTCCACATGCTCTCGACGGGATGTTCCCCTCCAACAGGGCCTTAACCCTCGAAGATATGGAAGAGGAAAGGCGCCTGTTCTACGTGGCTTGCAGCCGGGCCAAAGAAGAACTGTATATTACCTTCCCCCGGTACCTCTATTCCTATGACGCCTTTTTCCACCTGCCAGCACGGTTCCTTCTGGAGATGGACAAGGAAAAATTCACCTTTATTGATGGCTGACTGTGTAAATATTATACATAATATGTGTCAATTTTACACATTACAGGACCTGATCGATAGCTCATGGTGAAAATCGCAGGATGACGGAAGGTCTCCGTCCTGCGAAACAGGTAGCCGTGGAATTCTTACCTGTCAGTCCTGCTCAACAACTGCCTCGCTAACATTTTCCCATTCAAGGAAGGCTTCGATTTCACCTTTGAGTGACGTGAAAAGCCAGGTCAGGATAGCGGCATCGTC
>DASQZK010000469.1:0-3430 GCA_035638735.1 Bacteroidales bacterium | reverse complement strand
TACTGCATACGTGCCACCCCAATAAAATTAAAGCCGGTGCCGAACATACTATGTATCTTCAGTACATCGTAAGGACTCTCCGACAGTTCTTCCTTGAAACGTGCTTCATACGCTCTGAGCGCAGTATCAAAACGTTTCCTGAATTTCCTGTCACCGAGCTTATCGACCACGCGACTGTACGACCATAATGAATAACCGGCATAACGCCCCGACATGTCGAAAGGCTCAAGAATCAGGTCTTTAAATTCATCATCGCCGGTACTGAGATACAGCTCCACGGCCAGCATCCGCTTGCGGCCTTCCTGATAGCTGGCATAACGCGACGAGCGGGCATCTTCTTTGGCATGGCTTACATTCTTCCAGATCGTTAAGGCCGTGTTCAGACATTCCTGCGAGCGTTCAGGATTATACTCTTTCAGTGCACGTGAAGCAGCAGCAAGAGCCGACGCCGCTTCATATTCATACGACAGGCGGTAATTGGTGAAGGCCAGGCGATCGTCTTTTTTCCCCGACCGCCCATTCTTCACTTCATCTGCTGCCAACGAAGGGTCGTAAACCAAGCCATCGGTCTGGGATGCAGCATCGCCCATCTGGAGGTACTGTTCAAAATCGGGACAGATCACCCCGCGGGTGTAATGGCCAAAATTGCGGTAACATGCCAACACGTAATCAACACCATGGTCGATCTGCTGGATCAGGTCGGGAATGCCATCAGGCTCATGAAGTCTTACATGACGCTCTTTCTCATCAATAAAGGTCTGGTCTGATTTCTCACCGAATTCTTCCCATGTCAGACCCAGGGTATAAAGCGTTGAGGTATTCGACGGCGATTCAATATCATTATCCCCCGCATCATGCCAGCCGCCAACATTGTAATCGGGTATATGTTCGAAAGCTTTGAACCTGGTATGCGTCTCCTCCTCCATCTGGTAATTATCGAAGTGCACAAGCCCGGGAGGTGCCTGCAATGCATCGTCGAGGTGACAGACGCCATGCCACAGGCGCATGCGGTCCCAGACTGAAACATGACACATCTGTACCGGGATAAATGTTTCGAGGGTCGGTCGCCAGTATTCACGCTCGTAAAGGGTGGGACTGATCATGAATGATTCGGTATGTCTGCCACGATAATCGATGAAATACAACCCTTCATCCGTCACCTCCGAAAAATCGAAACGGGCGTATGTCTTCCGGTAATAGGGCCCCCAGATGACCGGTACACCAGCTTTTACAAGGTCTTTGCCACCATTAAAATTCACCCGGTAGAGGTAAATGCTGTCCGGGCTGTCGGTGTTATCCATCTCAACGACCGAAACCTTGGGCTGTGCCGACTGGTATCCGATCTGGGAGAATCCGACAATCGGTTCACTCTTCCAGCTTTCATGTATCTCGGGCTTTATCAGCCATTCGATCTCGTTGCCTTGTCCGTCACCCGGCAGCAAGCTGCGCACAATGAACCATTTATGATTGGTACTGCCACGACCGTCTAATAGGTCGAGACGTCCTTTCACAGCTTCTATGGTGATGTGGTGCAGGCTGTCGTCGGGTGCCAGTGACAGCTTTTTACCATTGGCCATCGGTACCGTCTCAAGCTCATGGTTGCGATAATCGCGCAGACCGTTGAACTGGTGCGGGAATATGCCTTCCTTCCCATCGACGAAATACGCCTTTCCCCTGTACGTTCCCGGGAAAAACTCCATCATGAAGGCCAGCTTACCCACTACACTATCGGGAATCTGTCCTTCGGTCCTGACCCGGATGCGGACATTTTCGCCTTCTCCCTGAGCCATGATTTGGTATTTGAATCCCAGTGCGGGATAATCCATCTGGATATATATCGCATTGCTAAGGCTGTCGACTCTTGAGCTGATAAACGCCGGCATTGGTATATCGGGTGCATCGGGGATAGGGATCGGTTCAAGTCGGATATCACCATTTGAAGCCACCCGTTCACCGTGAATGACCAGCTCCAATGCACCACGACGACCCTGATAGTACTTATTTTGAAAGGTCATTACGCTGAAACAGCGCGAGTAGAGAACACCGTTCTTATCAATGTGAAGTTCCTTCGTTGCCTGGGAAAACGAGGTAGCCGGCACCCATGCCAAAAGCAGCAATGCCGCTAAAAATCGGTAAAGTTTCATGGACAAATATAAATTTGGTTCGTTGGTAAATGGACGATAAAGGTAAAAAAAATATTGGGAGAATATCCGGCCCCCTGAAAGGGTGAAATTTCAACGTATCTTTGGTTAGTACAAAATGTGTATCTTTAATACGTTGTATACTTAACAAGTATGTTTTACCAGCAATAACAATTCTGGTAAGGATAAAGCGTAGTGGTCAAATTGGTGACTTGTAAAAATTGGAATGGTGAAATGTAAGTATGGATCAATGAATCGAAGCGGGCCGGTTGCTAAACGAAGCTCCTGAACCGACGATCTCATAGCCTGCCCCGTTCTGACGGTGAATTCCGAAGGGATGAACAAAAAGCTGCCGGCCTGCAGAAGTGCAATTTCCTGAAAGGCTCATTCACCTTACCGTGTAATTACCTGATGACAGATATATGAATAAACAAATACTACTAACGATTCTGACCTCTCTGTTAGGGCTCATCCATGAATTGCCAGCCCAGGTTACCGTTCTGCCCAATGATCCCCGTATCGAATATACAGGCCGGGCAGACTTTACAAATCCGCAAAAACCGGCCATTGGCTTCTCGGGTGTTACCATAAACTGCCTATTCTCGGGCACTTCGGTGAAGGTCAGGTTTACTTCGTGGACGACAACGAATTACTACTATTACGCCATCGATGAATCGGAACCGGTTAAACTAAACCTGGCCAGGTCGACCAACGATTACCTTCTTTCAAATTCGCTGTCCGACACAACACACCATCTCACCCTCATACGTCTGACAGAAGGTTCCCAGGGAACGGATATTTTTGAAGGCATTATCCTCAACAACGGGGAATCGCTGGTCACCATGCCTGAAATGAACCGTAAAGTCATTGAATTTTACGGAAACTCTATCACATGCGGATATGGCAACGAAACCAACAATACGTCAGACGGCTTCAAACCGGAGCAGGAAAACTTCTATTATTCCTATGCCCCTGTTGCTTCCCGGATCATGAACGCCGACTGCATCGGGATCTGTATTTCCGGTATCGGCATGTACAGGAATTATGGAGGTCCGGTAACCGGCAGTTCAAACAATATGCTGACAAAATACAACAATGTTCTGGTCTCCGATAACACCAAAAAATGGGCTTTTACGGGTTACACCCCGGATGTGGTCTGTATTAACCTCGGTACAAATGACACCAGCAATGATCTGTTTGATGAAAACATTTTTGCCGATTCATGTAAATCACTGCTTACCAAACTGCGAAACCATTATCCGGAGGCATACATGGTTTACCTGACCGGT
>DASQZK010000468.1:0-3588 GCA_035638735.1 Bacteroidales bacterium | reverse complement strand
TCAAACCACTGGTCGTCCAGCTTAATGTTCCGTCCTGTCGGATCTTCATATCCAAAAAGGCTGCGGGCTACCGATGATCCAATGGTACATACTTTCTGCATACGGTCGTAATGGTCATGGTTAATGAAGGATCCTTTGTCGACCGAATAATTCAGTACATTGATGATTGAGGGTGTAACCCCGATAAGTGTTGCCTTTGAAGACTTATCGCCGTACCTGGCTTCTGTTTTAGTCTCGGCCTGGGAGGCTACATTGATCACCCCTGGCACTATTTCACTTACCATTTCGGCGTCCTGCAGGGACAATCCCTGTGAAAACTTCATTCTTACCTCCTCAAGTTCTTTATCGGTAAGGTCCTTATCGCGGATAATGATATTGCTGATCCCGAGATCCTGGTATTTGGCAATAGCATCTTTTTTAGCCCCCTCGCCTATTGATACCATAATAATGACTGAGGCTGTTCCGAATATGATACCCAACATGGTCAGAAAAGATCGGAATTTCTGATCTACCAGGCTGATAAAGGCCACGTTAATATTTTCTTTATACTGCATAACTCGGGGTTTAACGGTTCAGATTTGCTCAACGGGGACAAGTTTGCGCCCCGGCTTCAGTTCTCCTTTAATGATGGTATAATTGGCATTGGAAGGACCGGCTTCGACATCAACCTTTAGCGAGCCTCTGCCTTTCTTCACAAACGCCCATGCATGGTTTCCATCTTTAAGCAGGCATTTGTTCGGAACAAAAACCGCCTCATCGGTTTCAAAACAGACATATTCGCAACTCACCGACATCCCGGGTTTAAGGCGTTGGTCAGTATCAAGTATATCGATCTCCGTAGCAAAGATCTTTTCGTTTTCCTCCTCGGTACATATTTTACTGATCCGGCTCACCACGCCTCTGAAAGACACATTTGGCAAAGCATCAAGTCTCACTATAACCTTCATGCCCGCATCCACCTTGCTGACGTCCGTTTCACTAACGTACGATTTAACCTTCATTACAGATATGTCGGGAATACTGGCGACCATGGACCCCATCCAGACTTCATCACCCAGCTTGTAGTTCTGGTTGGTGCGACGGTTCACCCCAACCTGGAACAGTCCGTTGCCCGGACTGTATAGGACCAGTTTATCGAGTGTCTCCTTCGCCCCTTGTATATCTTCCTCGCGTTGCTTAATAGCCATCCGGTTAATGATCTTATCAAAATTTTCAATGACAGGTTTTAATTGAAGGTTTCTTTTTATCTTTTCCAGTCGTATGGTGGCCTGGCGGAACTCCAGTTCCTTTACCTTTTTTTTCATCTCCGATTCAAACTGTAATCTCTCAAGTTCAAGTTTTTTTAGTTCCCACACAGCCGTTTCATTTTTCAGCTGCACCTCGAGTTCTCTTAGAGCATTCTCCGACTGCACCTTTTGCTTTTCGGCCTTGGCTCTTTCCTTTTCCAGTGATTCTTCCCTGGAAATAATGAATTTATAAACCGAAGAAGGATCGAGTCCTACCACAGAATCGCCAGCATGAACGATGGACCCATGATCACGCAAACCGATGATTTTGAAGTTGTAACCATACCTGTAATTAATACGGGGCAGAATTATGGCGGCAGCATTCCTGGCTTCGAGCTCACCACTTTCGGTGACTGATTGAATAAAAGGTCCACGGAGCACGGTATATTCTTTTATCCCGGGTTTACCGCAACCGGCCAGTAAAAAAGCAACAATCAGCAGTCCTGCGTATTTAAGCGTGAATGCCGCCTGTTTGAATTGTTCCGTTTTCATGGGATTATCATTTCGTTGTTTACAGGGTTGGCTTATCGGCATTATTATCGGTTTCTTCCATTTTATCCCTGAAAGGATTGGTTAATGCCAGTTCATCATTCTCGGCAAGTCCTTCGGCAATAAGCGCATAGTCGGAATTATAGGCAGATATTTTCACATTGTGCCGCTTGAAGCCGGAAGCGGTTTTGATATAAACGTATTCATCCAGGTCGTCTTTAAAAACAGATTCCAGGGGGATCATCAGGACTCCGGGGATTTCTTTAAGCATCAACTTACAGCGTACGGTAAGCCCGGGCATGAGCTTATTGCTTTTTGCCGGAATATAAACGCCCACAGGGAAGACTTTGACCCTGGAGTTGTAATCCTTATTCTGTGCCAGGTTGGCCATCCAGGTTATTTCACCCTCAAAGGTGGTATCGGAATAGGCGTCTGGCGTTATCAACACTTTAACACCGGTTGACACCTTCAGCGCGTCAACTTCATTAATCTGGACATCAGCCATCATTTCGTCAAGATCGGGCAGTTCAATAACCTTGGAACCGGCAAAGGGCTGATCGCCAACCTGCCATTTTTGATTGGACATCCAGTTTTGTTCAAGAATGGCAATACCACGGGCAGGACTCACAACGAAGAGTTTATCAATAGTACGTCTGGCTTCTTCCAACTGTTCCTTCAACTGATCTATCTCTATTTGCTTCTGAAAAACATCGACCTTATGGATCTTTTTTTTGCTTTCGATTTGTTCCCCTGCCCGGTCCAATGCCACCCGGGCATTGTCGAGTTTGAGCTTGATTTCCTTTTTCGTGATCTCGGCTTCATGCACAGACTGTTCAAAATTTATTTTCGAAATTTCCAATGAAATGCGCGACAATTCAAGGTCGGATTCAAGATCTTCAATCTCCGATTTCTGGGTAGCCAACATCTTATCAAATTCAGCCCCTGCAATCTCAAGCTTTTGTTCAATGTCAACGATGGCCTTTTTTACTTCGGCAGGATCGAAGATGATCAGGGTGTCCCCTTTTTCCACTTCAGTTCCGTCTTTGACCATACTGGCAATTTTCAGGCTGCCATAGCGGTATGAAATTCTCGGTGCGGTCACACTAATTGAATTCACCGCCCTCACAGTGCCTTCTTCAATCAGTTCCTCGGTAAAGGTACCTCGCTTGACAAGGATGGTCTGTACGTCATTGTTCTCTTTGCCGACACACGAAGCCAACAGGAATAAAAGAACAAACAACATCGACAGACCCCTGGGATTATGGTGATGTTTCATGGTGAATACTGTTACTGACAATTTCATAAATCGCTACTTTTTAAGGCTGTTTAAACTATCGGAAACTGAGATACTGTCGGCATCAACGTACAAGGCTGCGCTATCGGGCAACATGCTTGTCACAGAATCTATGTCAGTGGTTTCTGCTTCGGATAACATGCCAGGGGAAGGTTCCGATAAAGCAATGACATCCCCTTCCTTCAGTCCTTCTGATATAACACCCGATGAACTGTTCATCTGACTGGTCTGTACATATCGCTTGTGGTACTTTTTCCCATCACTGAGGTACACGAAACGGGCATCCTTTTCTTCGAACAGGGCTACCGACGGAACGACAAGGGTATCCTTCACCTCACTGACGATAATATCACAGCTGGCGCTCATTCCGGGGGTCATTATGGAATGGCAGCTGTCAATACTTATAATAACCTCGTAATATTTAACCTTCGAGTCCCGTGATGTTTTTGTGCCCGACAGCAATTTCCTGTCCACCGTCCCGGTTGTTTGCAGATGGTTTACGGCATCAATTTCGACGGT
>DASQZK010000467.1:0-3750 GCA_035638735.1 Bacteroidales bacterium | reverse complement strand
GTGATCGCCCGGACCGACTGATACATATCCTCATGTATGTCGGCACCACCGTTATAAGTGTCGGCACCGGCAATGTCAACATACTCATCTCCCGGATACCACGCTCCATCAGGTGTATCCATGTAACACAAAACCCAGATAAGATTATTAAGCCCACGCTCATGAACAAAATAATCGTACATGGTACGCCACAGTTTCTTAAAGCGATCAGGCCCTTGCTTGCCCCACCAGAACCAGCTTCCGTTAAGTTCATGCAGGGGCCGCCAGAGAACCGGAACATGGGCATCCCTCAGTACCTGCAGATGATCGGCCTTAAGCTTAAGCTCCCTCCACATCTCCGAGTACTCAACGGTACCTTCTTCAAAACATTTGTCTATATCAATCTCTGCCTTACTATTTTCATATCCTTCACCCACTCCGGGAGCACCCCAGTGCCACATAAGCGTTGGTATCCCTCCCCTGTTCCACCAATTTACCAGGTTCTGTATTTCCGAATCATTGGCGCTTTCCGTAATCAGGTCCGCACCCCTTACTGCAGGCAACTTCCCGGTAACATTTTGTAAATAATTCAATTCATCAATACCCCAGGGAGCCCACATCTGACCAGAGAGTATCTTTTTCCCCGACATGTCCTGGAGAAACCTGAATAAAGCTACAGCCTCAGGCGAAGGGTCGGGACCCGACAGCGTATCGTATACAGTTGTCCCCGAAGCAAAGGAACTGTTGCCGGTAAGAGGTGTTATGGCCCGATGCTTATTGGAATCCCGGAACCTGCCTGACGCACTTGCCTGGATTGTAATCAGCATCAGGCAAAACAGGATACATGAATTTTTTGTCATCATTCCGCCCATCTATTTAGTTAGTAGAATTATCGATGAGAAAGATAAAAAAAAGACCTGCCAGTTAAAACCCGAAATCGAAAAAAATCAGGTCAACTGCAATCAAACATTTTCAATGGCAGGGGAGTTATTCCGTAAATGATTGCCCGTATGCGGGCAACCTAATACAAAAAACGATGTCCTTCATTCTACTTAACCAGGCTATGTTCAAACAGTGGTGGGGCTGGGCCATCGGCGCCGCCTTACTCCTTATCCTTATCCTCGTTGCAGTTTGGATCACCTCCCGAAACAAAAGCTTCCATCGCAACTATAACTCGGCCATGAAGATTATCACCGATAAACATCTGAAAGGTCAGATCAATGGCGAGGAATATAAACGCCTTATGAAAGAACTACAGGACAAACACGGAAAAAACAGCTAATGTCTCTGTTGCCAGTTTGACCACCCGTTGGATACGCTCAGGTCTCATTATGTCCTAAAACATAATTACCTGAACATCAATATTTAAGCACCTTTGACCTCTAAAATAATTTTTAGTCCGTCTCGTCTCTTGAATTAACGTATTCCTTGTAATAACTTGTCTTCTTTTACCGCCACTCATACACCCGGGAACGGTTTGTTCCATAGTCCCCTGCATTTCGACACTGTATTCCTCTATTCAAATTTAAATTAACGTCACATGAAAACACATATATCTGTTTCTCAGTGTTGCCTTTTAGTGATGATGATCCTGCTCATCGCGTTCCTTCCTGAAACTCTGGCCCAGAAAATGGCTGTCACAACCAGTTCCGATAAAGCATTACTGCATTACTGCAAAGGCAAAGATATGCTTCAGCTGGAGAAATATGCTGATGCCAGGATGCAGTTTGACAGCGCTCTGTCCATCGATCCTGACTTTGCCATGGCTTGTATCCTGAGGGCAGAATCAAGTGACACCTACGACGATTTCTTCCTCTACTCCAACAAAGGCATAGCCCTGGTCGATAAACTTCCCCTCTCTGAAAAAAACTTCATTCTTTACGTGAAAGCCAACCATGAACGGAACTGGAATAAAAAAATGGAATACCTGACCTTCCTTCTGGAATTTTATCCCAACGATCCGTGGTTTCACGAAATGGCCGGGGACCATTACTTCTATTACCTGAAAAATTACAGTGAGGCTCTTCCTTTCTACCTGAAAGCGATCGAACTAGGTGGTGATAAATCAACGGTGTACGGAAAACTCGGCGCCAACTACCAGGGCATGAAGGAATACGACAAAGCTGAAGAAGCATTCCTGAAGTTTATTCAAACGTATTCTGACGAATACCTGCCATATAACGAGTACGGCAAATTCCTTCTTAGTCGTGGCGACCATGATAATTCGGTTACCCAGTTTCAAACAGCCCTCGAAAAAGACCCGCATATAACATACCCGTATAAAGGAATAGGTGACAATTACATCCTGATGGGCGAGTATGACAAGGCAAGGGAAACTTATCAACGCCTGTACGATACATCGGATAATTCTCTGGATAAATACCTCGCCATTGAATTCCTGGCCTATTCCTGGCTTCACCAGGGTGATGCCGGGAAAGCTCTCGTCAGATTAAACGACTACGAGAGAATGGCCATAGATAACAATCAGCCTGTAAATGAGATCAGGGCAAACTTTCTGCGGGGCTATATTTTATGCGAAACGGGCAATCCCGATGAAGCCCAAAAATACATTACAAAGTCAATGGCTATTTGCAAAGAAAAAGCTGTCGATGAAGAATTCAATAAAGATCTCCAGCTCTGGGTAAGAATTATGAATTGCAATGTACAGCTGCAAAAAGGCGATGTAATCACAGCTCAGAAAGAAATGGCACAATGTGAGAAAATGAAAGACCGCGATCTGGATTATGATCAGGTAAACTGGAAAAACCAACTCTGCGGCCGCATGGAAATGCAGAAAGGAAACTTCCAACAAGCCATGAGCTACCTGCTAAAAGCCGACCAGGACAACCCTATGACCATGTATTACAAAGCGTTGCTTTATGAAAAAATGGGTCAAAATGAAATGGCCGATGAGATGAAACAAAAAATCCGCCAGGTAAGAAATTTTGACCTGTATACCGCAACCGCGGTAAATCTGATAAAATAAAAGTACTACCAGCTCCGGTGAGTTTTGTCACAGGGTATATCTCAAAGATCCGGTTAATACGTTCGGTGCTGAATATTCCCTCCGGACTTTTGAGACAGTCTTGATCACCGCTTCAGGGGAATTGATATACCACGGAGCTCTTCCAGGGGAAAGGTGTTAAACGTAATAGACTGTTGTGGAGGTAATACTATGAAACCACATATAAGCAAAACAGGCTTTGGCTTCCTTGTAGCCGGCAATACCCGTTACGACTATGATGTGTTGTTCAGGCTGTCGGGTGAGGTCAAAAAACGGAAAAAGAAACTTTCAAAAGCGCAATACGGGACGTCGCATATTATCTCCCGCGACGAAGCCATGTATGTCTTCGAAGACGGAGTAAGAACCCTGATCATCGGCTCGGGCCAGGATGGTATGGTTACGCTCTCTGATGAGGCAGCCGGATTCTTCAGGATGAAAAACTGCCTGGTTAATATCTTCAGGACACCCGAAGCGGCCGACCAATGGAACAAGGCAGGAAAAGGTACGGCAGGACTCTTCCATGTAACCTGCTGAGCCACCCACCCTGGCAAACGCTCAAACCAGGTCCGGGCCTGTTCTTGCCCCCATCTGTTCCCTTTCCACATTGGGATTTCTCATCATGAATGTGTACTTTTACAGCGCTATAATACACTGGTCGTCATGGAGAAAACCGACAGGACACGTAAGCGACTACCCACCTGGATGAAGGCGGATATGCCCCAAATAAAAAACTACCCGAAGATAAAAAAACTGCTTTCCGCAGAGAA
>DASQZK010000466.1:0-2124 GCA_035638735.1 Bacteroidales bacterium | reverse complement strand
AAACATCCACGCTGGCTTTTTCCAGTTTCAGGCGGCCGTTGTAATAAATACGGAGTTCATCCCTGGTGCCTGAATTCCCGTTATCCCAGCGGATATCCATCACCCTGTCGTAAGCCGGGTCATTGTTACCCTTGAGCCTGGCCACGATGGTAAAATCGGTTCCGGTCCAACCGGCAGTCATATCGTGCCTGAACGTCCTTTTCCCGTCGGGCTGGAAGTATTTAAACAGTTTATTGCCCGGAATGACCGGGTCAAGGACAATTTCCGAGATCATATCTGCCCCGGGAGAGTCATCGCTGTAACTCGAGATGTCGAGCATGTCTCCGGTCCCGGTTTCAGAAGGAAGGACGCTTCCGTCATATATCTGCCAGTTTTGGGCACCGGCAGTGATGAATATTCCGGAAAAGACAATCACTAAGATGTAAAACTTTTTCATAGTACTGAATTTTGGTTCGTAGTAGTGTGATATAATTATAGTCTTAATTCGATAGCTGCCATGATAAAAGGAGCGACACCTTTAGGGTCGTTATTTACCTGTTCCACATTCACATAATAATCGTAACTGCCGTTTCGGTATGGCTTTCCGCCCAATCCGCATGGACCGCAGATATGGGTCATGATGACACCATCCTGGCTCTGTTGGATGAAGTTATCGACGATTGCCCGGAAGCTTTCGCGGGCTATTTGTCCATATTTCTTTCCGAGGTAATTTTTATTGGCGGCCCTGGCCATGGCATACACGAACATAGCCGAAGCGGAGGCTTCCAGATAATTGCCTTCCCGGCCGCCCTGGTCCAGCACCTGGTACCATAATTTTGTCTCGGGGTCTCTGACTTTCAGAACAGCATCCGCGGTGTTCCTGAGAATTTGTAGCAGCGTGTCACGGTCGGGATGATCTTCCGGTAAATAATCAAGGTCATCAGCCAGGGCCATCAGGAACCAACCCATGCCCCGTCCCCAGAACTGGGTCGACTGGCCGGTCTCCGGGTTACACCATTTCTCGGTTTTGCTTTCATCCCAGGCATGGTAAAGCAGGCCGGTTTCAGGATCCCGTGTTTTGGAATAGATCAGTCTGATCTGGTAACTCAGCGTATCGAACCATTCAGGCTGGTTAAATTCGGCTGCAAACTGGGCCATATAGGGCGACGACATATAAATACCGTCAAGCCACATCTGGTCGGGATAGATTTTTTTATGCCAGAAACCTCCCTGGGGGGTGGTAGGCTGATTGATCAGCTGGTCAATGAAGACTTCGATCGCATGGTTGTACTTTTCATTGCCCGTCCTTTTATATAAGGTGATGAGGTTTTTTGCCGGGTTGATATTATCCAGGTTGTAATCGCTCATCTTGTATTTTAATATGGTACCGTCATCCCGGATAAAATAGTTGATGTAATCTTCCATGTAACGGCTGTACTTGCGGTCGTATCCCCCGAGTTTGTCAATGGCCATCCCAAGCATGGCGATGTCGTACTGCCACTTGATTTTTTTCACGCCGTTGTAAAACATCAGGCTGTCGTTATGTGCCATAACCGAATTGGCGGTTTTGATACTCCAGAGGTCTGCTTTGCCGTCCCTGGGAACAGAACCCGATGAACAGGAAATGAGAAGAATAAGCGATGTATACAACACGTATTTCATGGGCTTTTGATTTAATGTGAAAATTAATATTTCACGGTGAGAGAAGCGGGTGAAAAATTGGTTGAAATAGGGGGGCAAATTGTTGGACCTGCTATTATCCAACATAAACCGGGTAATGGAAGAGTCAACATAATTTATTATATTTCAATCCATTTATTAATTCTGTGTATTCCTCTATGCCAGGTAAGAGATGGAAAATATTGTTTACCGTGGTGTGGTTCAATGCCGCCGTTTTTACCACGGGTGCCGTCGATATTGAACGGTTTGAGCATCTGAATACCAAGGATGGCCTGAGCCAGAATTCGGTGCTGAGTGCCTTTTGCGATCACAGGGGATTTCTATGGTTTGGCACCATGAACGGGCTTAACCGGTATGATGGCTATGAATTCAAGATATATAAAGCGGTGCCCGGGGAGAAATACAGTCTTTCCAACAACCGGATCACCGATATATGGGAAGATTCGGCTCTTTTTCTCTGGCAAC
>DASQZK010000465.1:0-6089 GCA_035638735.1 Bacteroidales bacterium | reverse complement strand
GGGAACGTCGCGGCTTACATCGGCTTTGCTTCCTCCTCCCGGAAAGGAGAGGTTTATGTTGGTGAGGGAAACTCCTTCAACATAATTCCCGGGGTATGCCGTGATGGCGCAACTGATCTTTCCGGCGGCTGTGCCACTAATATTGTCGATCCGGATATCGTGTGTGCGGCCTTCATGTATACTGTCTTCCTTGGCCCATGTTCGTGCATTCCGCTTGCCAAGCCTGATAAATATCGGCGTTTCAATGCTGTCGACCACGATGTTGTTAACCACAATATGTTCCATGATACCACCGTCAACGTTGCCCATATCAATTCCGACCAGGCCGGCCCAGCTGCCCATAGGATGATGCATAATTGTCGATTGGGAAGGCCTGATGACACAGTTTGTTACCGTAACGTATTTGAATCCGCCCACAGAACCTGTTCCCCATTTCAATGCCGATGCCTGTGACCGTAATATACAGTTACTCACGACCACATCTTCGCACGTTCGTAATCCTTCTGATTTGAATACGAGGGCATCGTCGCTGGCGTCGATAGAGCAACCGGTGACGACAACCTTATGACAGCCGTCGATGTCGAGTCCGTCGTTGTTCAGATTGCTGTGATTCCAGATGTTGAGGTTTTCAAAACGCAGGTTGTCGCAATGAAAATAGCGCTGCATCCAGTAGGCTGAGTTTCTCATTGAGATTCCCGATAATGTAATATTACGGCAGTTCACCATCTGGATGCCGAATGGCCGGTCGGGGCTGTCGCCGATATGGTTCTGAAAAACCAGGTCCTCCCCGTTGGGGTGGAACATCCCCTGGCCAGTAATGGTAATGTTTGTCTTGTTTTTTGCATATACCAATGCCCGCCGTGGTATGAGGTCCATTCGCGATAACATTTCTGGTTCAATTAAAGGGTAGGCGTCAAGGTCGGGGATGCCTTTCCATTCTGCTTTGGCCGATAGTTCGATGGTGATATCCGATTCGAGGAAAACAGTCCCGGAAAGGAATACTCCCTCAGGGAACACTATTTTACCGCCGGTTTGAGAGCACTGGTTAACAGCTTTCTGAATGGCCCCGGTGTTGTCTGTTATTCCGTCGCCAAGAGCACCGAAATCGGTGATATTATATACCGGTGTCTGATTATATCCGGCCAGACCGGGCGATATCAGAAAAATTATCAGGATTAGTTTTCTCATCATGGTTGTTGGTGTTGCAGTTCGTCAAAGGTACTAATTTCGTGAATCCGGACCGTGTGATACCTCACAGGATGGCTACCGGTTTAAAGGTTTGACGCAAAGGACGGGCCTGTCATAAAGGTTCCGAACGGGTCGTGATATCGCCGCCAAGACGTTCCCGGAGCTTCTTCGCAAAATCATACGAATGTGTCCATATCTCTTTCTGGATGCTGTCTTTGCCACCGGCATCGACCACGCGAGTCCAGTTGCCTGTTCCTGTCGCATCTCTGATAAAGGTTCTTATAGCGACAGAATAGCCTGAAATGTTGAAGATAAGTTTGACCTTAACCTCATCGGTCATGTTTACACGGTTTCCCGGGATTGCGGTGATCTGCAGGTTTTCCCTGTCCTCATCCCTGGTTGTGTATCCTTCGTTGGAGAGGATTTGTTTCACCCGGTCAAAAAGTTCGGCATCCTGGAGTTTTCCCGCGCTGAAGAAAATCACATTAGCCCCGGCAGGGTAATCTTGTGCATAGGTACCGGTTAAACTCGGGATAAAAGATACGAGTAAAAAAAGTAATATAGACCTTTTCATAACAGGCGTGTGTTTGTCGTTTCCTCCTGTTTTGGACAATTCATGTGCCATATCGTAAGAACGAAGAGGTCGGAAGTATACATAAAAAGCAGACATACAACACGTTAACGGGTAGGCTGTTTTTATAGTCCCGGTATTTAAAGACAGGGTCAGAGCAATTCCCCGTGTATAAATATCCACATTGCCATGTATCAGTCGAAAAAGCGCACTGTTTTTCCGAAAGGCATAAGGGCCAGGACGGCCATCTTAAAATGTTGCATGCCGAAAGGCAGCCCGATAATGGTCAGGCTGAGCAGGATGCCCAGAGCAAGGTGTGAAAGTGCGATCCAGAAGCCGCCAATAAGCAGCCAGATTAGATTCAGGATGGTGGTGACGCACCCGGCCGGTTGTTCAATATACACGGAATCACGACCCATGGGCCACAAGGCAAGGCTGGCGAGCTTGAGTGTCTGGAGGCCGAAAGGAATACCGATAATGGTGACCATCAGGAGGATGCTGGCCACAAAATATTCAACAGCGATAAGGAATCCGCCAAGAATAAGCCATAAAAGGTTGCCTATAAGGTTCATGTTGTTAATTCTCGTTTAGCAGACGCTCATGTCTTTGAGACAGCCTCCTCCTTAAAGGACAAAATTAGTTGATAACCCCCAGTTCTTTACCAACCCTGGTGAATGCCGTGATAGCCTTGTCGAGGTGTTCACGTGTATGAGCAGCTGATAACTGGACCCTGATACGTGCCTGTCCTTTCGGCACGACGGGGAAATAAAAACCAATAACGTAGATCCCTTCATCGAGGAGTTTGGCTGCAAAATCCTGCGAAAGTTTGGCATCGTAAAGCATAACGGCGCAGATTGCAGAGCCGGACGGTTTAAGGTCGAAACCGGCGTCTTTCATTTTGTCGATGAAATAGGTTGTGTTTTCGTGCAGCGTATCCTGGAGCTCTGTTGTTTCGCTCATCATGTCGATCATACGGATCCCGGCATTTACCACGGTGGGTGGCAGGGAATTGGAAAACAGGTAAGGTCTTGAACGCTGGCGCAGCATCTCGATAATTTCCTTATGACCTGTAGTAAATCCGCCAATGGCACCACCGAAGGCTTTACCCAGGGTGCCGGTAATGATATCCACTTCTCCCCGGATGTCGAAATGCTCGGTAACGCCACGTCCTGTTCTACCAACCACGCCGGCCGAGTGGCATTCATCAACCATCACCATGGCATCGTACTTACGGGCCAGCTCAACCATTTTATCCACCGGGGCAATATGACCGTCCATAGAAAAAACGCCATCGGTGACAATGACTCTGAAGCGTTCACCCTGAGCTTCCTTCAGCTTTTCTTCCAGATCGTTCATGTCGGCGGTTTTGTAACGGTATCGCTTCGCTTTGCAAAGTCTTACCCCGTCGATGATAGAAGCATGGTTGAGCTCGTCGGAGATGATGGCATCTTCAGGCCCTAAGAGGGGTTCAAAAACACCACCGTTGGCATCGAAGCAGGCGGCATACAGGATTGTGTCGTCGGTACCGAAGAATTCGGCGATCTTCTTTTCAAGGGTTTTATGCAGATCGGTGGTTCCGCAGATGAAACGTACCGACGACATCCCGTAGCCATGGGTATCGAGGGCTTCTTTCGCAGCTTTCACCAGTTCGGGGTGACTTGACAGGCCGAGGTAGTTGTTGGCACAGAAATTCAAAACGTCCTGCCCGGTGTTAAGCCTGATGCGGGCATCCTGTGGTGATACAATGATGCGTTCATCTTTGAAGAGTCCATTTTCCCTGATCTGGTCGAGTTCGTTCTGAAGATATTCTTTTATTTTACCGTACATATCGTTTTGTTTTTTAGGCGTTCATCTTAAGTTTGGAACTGATCTCCCTGAGCATGATCCCGGTCACGGCAGAAAGGTCATAATCGTAGGAGAATCCCCATTCCTGGCGTGCAATGCTGTCGTCGATATTTTTTGGCCAGGTATCGGCGATGGCCTGCCTGAAATCGGGGTTGTAGCTGATGGTAAAATCCGGGATATGTTTCTTGATTTCCCGGAAGGCGTCATCGGGCGTCATACTGAATCCGCCGAGGTTATAGCCGCTGTGCGTGGTCAGTTTCGATTCTTCGGCTTCCATGAGTTCAATAGTTGCTTTTATGGCATCGGGCATAAAGAGCATTGGCAGAGCCGTATCTTTGCTGAGGAAGCATTCGTAAGAGCCCTTGCGAATGGCTTCGTAGTATATCTCCACGGCATAATCGGTGGTTCCGCCGCCTGCTTCGGTCTTGTAGCTAATCAGCCCGGGGTATCTTATGCTCCTGACATCAACGTCGTACTTGTTATAATAATAGTCGCACCAGCGTTCACCGGCAAGCTTTGAGATACCGTAAACCGTAACCGGTTCCATGATGGTAAGCTGCGGTGTATGGACCCTCGGGGTGGTAGGGCCAAAAACGGCAATGGAACTGGGCCAGAAGACTTTTTTGACATCCTCTACCATTTTTGCGATTTCCAGTACGTTCATCAGGCTCTCCATGTTGATATGCCAGGCCTGGATGGGCAGTTTTTCGGCATTGCCTGAAAGGACGGCTGCCAGGTGATAGATCTGGTTTATCTTATGCCGGATGATAAAATGGATCAGCTGCTTGTCGTCCATGACATCCAGGACCTGGAAGGGCCCTCCTTCAACGATGTCCTTTGGCCCGGGCTTAATGTCCGTTGCAAAAACATTAGAATCACCATATATTTTTCGTAATTCAATAACCAGCTCGGAACCAATCTGTCCGGCGGCACCAATAACCATGATCCGGTCCATATATAAAGTAGAATTTTCAGGTTTATTTCAGAACACGAAAATAGGAAGAATGTTACGGATAAAATATGATTAATAACATGACCGGCAGGGAGGGTCCGTTCTTTCAGGATTTTCCCGATTACCATAAGGCCGTCCTGCCTTCCTTCCGGGAGAGTGAACCGGCATTCACCGGTAATTTTTGCAATGATACACCCTATTTTCTTTTATCTTTGCATAAAATTTCTTGATTATGACAGAACAACATGTCAGGGTGCGATTTGCACCGAGTCCGACAGGCCCTTTACATATCGGGGGATTGAGGACGGCTTTGTTTAATTACCTGTTTGCCAGGAAGAATAATGGCACCTTCATTCTGCGGATAGAAGATACTGACCAGGCCCGTTATGTTCCCGGTGCAGAGCAATATATTTTGGAATCGCTGGCGTGGTGTGGCATAACCCCCGATGAGGGTTTAGGCAAAGGCGGTGACCATGCGCCTTACAGGCAGTCGGAACGAAAGGAGATCTATAAGGCTTATGCCGAAAAGCTGATAGAAACCGGAAATGCTTACTATGCTTTCGATACCCCGGAGGAACTGGAAGCCCTGAGAGGCGAAGCGGAAGCCCGCAAGGCGTCTTTTACCTATGATTACAGTGTTCGCGGACGCCTGCGGAATTCTCTGAACATGGATGAACACGAGGTGGAAGCCCTGCGGCACGAAGGGCATCCTTATGTTATCAGGTTCAGGTTTGCCGAAGACCGGGAAATTGTCATGCAGGATGAAATAAGGGGTGAAGTGCGGGTGAACACCTCCACGCTCGACGACAAGATCCTGTTCAAGTCGGATGGCATGCCTACCTATCACCTGGCGAATGTAGTCGACGATTATCTTATGAAGATCAGTCATGTGATCAGGGGCGAGGAATGGCTACCGTCACTTCCGCTTCATGTGTCCCTTTACAAGGCTTTTGGCTGGGACAACGAGAGGCCTGCTTTTGCCCATCTCCCCCTCATCCTTAAACCCAACGGGAAGGGTAAGTTGAGCAAACGTGACGGTGACAAGGGTGGCTTCCCGGTCTTTCCGCTCGACTGGAAAGATCCGGTCACCAATGAAGTAACGACGGGCTACCGCGAATCGGGCTATTTCCCCGAAGCCTGTGTGAATATCCTGGCCTTCCTTGGATGGAATCCCGGAACGGAACAGGAAGTTTATTCCATGGAAGAACTGATACGGGACTTCGACCTTTCGAAAGTAGGTAAATCGGGTTCAAAATTTGATCCCGACAAAGCCCGGTGGTTTAACCATCAGTATCTCCAGGAAAAGGATGATGCCGGACTTGTCCCTGCATTTCAAAACGTATTGTCGGGAAAGGGTGTCATGAAAGATGACGACTATGTGGAGAGAGTCATTGGCATGGTGAAAGAACGTGCCGATTTTGTCAGAGAAATCTGGGATCATGCCGACTTTTTCTTTGTTCCGCCGGACGGGTATGATCCGAAGGTAGCGAAGAAACGCTGGAAGGAAGATACCGGGTCGATGATGACCGCCCT
>DASQZK010000464.1:0-5921 GCA_035638735.1 Bacteroidales bacterium | reverse complement strand
CATGCATACGGCTTATTACACAGCCGGTTCATTTAAAGAGTTGAAAGAAAAGGGCGTTCTGGCTAAGGAGGGTGGATTCCTCGGATTGGGGAAAAGCACTACCATAAGCAGCAACGTTGATAATCAGGATTTCAAAGAGATTGACATCACCAGAACAGATACGATTCCGGTACATTCAAAAAAGGTGGAATTGATAACTGAACATCCCCGGGGATCATACAAGCTGGTTGAAAATAATGGTGAGGTCGCTTACCTGGCCATTGAAAATCCAACTGAATTCTGGAGATTATCGAAATATATGGTTATAGAAACCAAATAATAATATAACTGTTGTCTGGTAGAATACGCGGCGGTGTTATTTCAAAACCATGGATACATGGTTGATGGGCGCGCTGGCCGCCAAAATGCCGCGATAATTTTGACTTGATTTTTTTGTTAGCTTTTTTGATCAAGCAACCGAGTGTAACGAGCTCGCAGCCTGCCCCGTCTTAACGGGGAACACAACTGAAAATATTTTGACGTGAGCAAAAAAGTAAATGCCCGTCCGGCACAAGGACAAAACAATATTTAGGTATAGAATGTCAGGATTCTCTATAACGCTGATGGTAACAGAAGTTTCTCAACAATGTTAAATTTTAACCGGACACCAGTGTAATAATATACAAACTTTTTGATTAGGTTGTTTTTCGTTGACTCGCGGTCATGGTTTCTGTCAAAGGACGGGAACCATGACTTTTTTTATGCCCGCTCAGAAGTAGATGCCGGCAGACAGGCCATAACTGGTAAATACGACCTGCGAATCTGAACTGCTATAATGATAGCTTGTTATGGGATCTGCACTATAATATGCACGGCTGACGTTAAACTGAGCTCTGCCTCTCTTCGAAAAGAAAGGGAAAGACACACCAACTCCGCCGTAAATACCGGGCGAAAACTGTTCCATACTCATATCGTATGTATAATCCACCACCGGTTTATAATTATCATCGGCTTGTACATGTGAGGTGTTGAATAAAAGAACATTGATGATGCCGCCGGCATCAATATCGATGGAATAACTGCCTCTGCGAAAAGGTACAAATCTTATAATGGCCGGTATTTGAACCATGTCCAGGTCATAAGCAAGTTGGATATCCACTTTTACCCATATAAGATTCATCTGGTCATCGAACCTGATACCCGGAGCGGAGAAATGCGTTGAGTTATGCAGTTTAACATACGACAGTCCGCTGAAAAAGCCAACTCTCTCCCTGTAGAGCAGACCCAGTAATATGCCCGCATAAGGTGAATAGCTGTTTTTAAACGTTTGACTGTTGTAAGGCTCTGTATTCATAGTTGCCCTGCTTGTTAAAACTCCGGCAAACAGGTATTTCGAATAGGTGACGGGGGCTTTACGGTAATAGGTGACTGACTCACCGCTATGATGTGAACAGTTGTTGTAAATAGTTAACAGCTGGAGCCATCCGGTCATTGTATAGGTGAACCGGTCGGGCATTTTAACCGGCAGCGAAAGATCCAGGGCTTTGCAATCGTGAAAGAACCAATAAATATAGTTTAAGCTATGGGCAGGGGGAATGTAGTAAATACCGCCCTTGTTTTTCTCAACATAGAAAACTTCCCGGCCTTTGAAATGGCTCGTATAGAGGTCTGCTTTGCCCAAAATAAGAGGTTGGATAAAGGCTTCTTTTCGTTCCCCGTTCCTGATTATAGTTTTTTTTATAATATGAAAGCGGGACGTGATTACGCTGTCGGCTTCCTGATTCCCAAATCTCAGAATGTGCCTGTCAGAAAGTTCAATATAAATGGAATCTTCCGTGAACCGGAGTGATGAGTAATCAGTATAAACGCCCGGGGAATCAGTGCCGGTATGGTACAGATTTGCCCTCACCTGGGCCTGAAGTCCATCGCAAACGGCGACAAACGCAATGCACCCGGCAATTAGTCTTTTGATATACCAAAATCGCACGATAGTGCATCTATATATCGGTTTGAATACTCTTCCCCGTTCCATTGGTTTTCTCGTGCAAGCTGTATTTAAATATAAGCCGAAGGTGGTATCCCTGGCGCGAGGCGTCAGCCGCGTTCAATAACTATCACTGAAAAAACGCCACTGCCTGATAATTCTGAGTGAGAAACACGGTAATCATTTTTGGTAGCTATCATCTCCGTTCCGCCTTCATGCCGAAAGGAGTTAAAGTTCCGGTAATGTTCTTTCCCCGCGATACGTTCGGCGACATGAACACCAGAGCGAAGGAACATTGACGCAATAGGCTGCGCATAATCGGCAATAATAAGTTTCGGGGCTACCCGGAGTGCTTCGGCAAGAATAAGAGTCCGCTCGTCACTGTTAAACTGGTGCAGTGCCAGCGACATGGTAGCTGTATCGAACTGATCGTCGCTGAAACGCGAAAGATCGGATGCATCGGCAATCTGAAAGTCCGTATTATCAATGTTTTCCTTTTCAGCTTTTTGACCAGCATATATTACCATGGGACCATAAAGGTCTATACCCGTAACATGCCGGCATTTTTCTGCCAGTTTAAAAGCCAGGTCCCCGGTACCACAGGCAATATCAAGGACGGTGCTGTCTTTTGCTACATGATAATAAACCCGCTGTCTCAGGCTGTTGAGTAACGGATCGATGATCGTCTTGTACATTCCCGGATTCAGTTCCATCTCTTTCTCCTCTGTTATAAAAATTTGTGATTGGTGTTGGTAGCCGTATTTCAGTTTATGGTACAGTAGTACCTTATCAACGGTTTAACCCCTGTGAAGTTCATAAAGGGTTATCTCAGGCGGTGTACCCACTCTTCCCGGGAAGGCAATAAAACCGAGTCCAATGTTCACATAAAGTTTTTGTCTGCCTTCAGTATAAAGGCCTGCCCACCTGGGGTACCTGAATTTCACCGGGCTCCAACGCCATCCGGGGATCCTGATGGCAAACTGCATCCCATGTGTATGGCCCGATAGTGTCAGGTCTATTTGAGTTTCCGGTCTCACCTTGGCGTCCCAGTGCGAGGGGTCGTGAGAAAGAAGGATCTTAAACGGCTTGTCTTTAACCGGTTTCCAGGCTTTCTCAAGATTTCCGTATTGCGGGAATGGTGGAAGACCCCAGTTTTCAACCCCGATGAGGGCTATCTCCTGGTCTCCCTCACGCAGAACGACATGTTCGTTTCTCAAAAGGGTAAAGCCTGCTTCTTTTTCATATCGGAACAATTTTTCCATGTTCTCCCTGTGTGCTTCTTTGGAAGGCCAGTTATAATATTCGCCATAATCGTGGTTACCAAGAATGGCGTATTTTCCCTTCCGGGGCCTGATCTGTTGTAACATGGGAATAAACTCAGTCGCTTCATCAGCAATATTGTTAACCAGGTCTCCGGTGAAGAATACATAGTCGGCCTCCAGGTTGTTCATGATGTCTATGGCCGGACTGAGCCTCTCGGGAAATGGTGCAAAACTTCCGACATGCAGGTCTGAAAATTGTATAAACCTCATTCCGTCGAAATTCTCAGGCAGGTTCGGAAACGATAGTTTTATCCGGGTAACCTTATAATTATACTTACCGAAGAAGATGCCGTAAAAAATGGAAATAAAAGGGATACTTGCCAGTACAAGTCCGATCTGGATAAGAAACTGTGACCGGCTGATCTTTTCCGCATTGCCGGATACGGCACCCCCCGACGGGAAAACAACGGAGACCAGCCATGCCAGCAGATGCCCGATATCCTGTACCAACTGAATAGCATTGAAAAGAAATTTCGGAATATAAAAAAGAATGAAAAAACCAAAGAAAACCGTGACGTGACGGAATGATGTTTCATTCGGATATTTATTAAATGATATGGCTATCCAAATAGTCCATAATACTGTGATAAGGCTGATAAGCCAGAATGAGCCGTAAATAATCAGTTTCTGGCGGTGATCAAACGATTGAGTAAGATGTGCAACGCCACGGAAAGCATAAACATCATTTAAAAGAACAAAGACGATGATGACCAAAATGATGATCAATGGATTATCTCTCATGTTGTGCTGTTTACTTAAAGCAATGATTTATTAAACAAAAGCGGCCTATAAAAGTTTATCATTCACAGTGTCACTTCCATAAAATGGTAGCCCTTATCAGTACCGTCTTTGGTGTTACTTTATCCGGATGGGCAAATATAGACAAAATTGCCAGTGTCCTGTAAAAACTTCGCAGCAGGAGAAAGGCTGATCAGTTAACCCCAATTCCGATGGCGTCATGCAGAATGAGAAAGCCCGTTTTTTAATGTTTACATATTAAAATCATGTAAATTCCTGATTGCAGGGTGGAGGTATTATTGAATTCAATAGTTGACGTTGGATTGATGTTGAAGACGTGTGTAAATATTATACATTATCTGTGTAATATTTACACAGATAATGTAATTATTATGATATTCATAATCCCGGAAAAAAATTCAGGGCAAGTGATCTTCCTGCCCTGAATTTATGAGGAAATGCTTCATTTTGAGAGAACCTGTAAATATGCTGCCGGGAGGCTGGCATATTTGTCGGATCGTGTCAGGCCACTCGTATCCTTCCAGGTTAGACGATTTGTCCATCCTCTGTCTCAGGCGGCCGAAAGGCTTCCTAATACTAAAATGTTAACATCCGGGGGCACTTATAAACCATTCTACTGCATGGAAGCAAGGCATTTCAACAGGATCAGACTTTCCTGTCTGAGTCCTGATTACTCATCTTCAGGCTTTTAATCCAGGTATACAGAACGGCATATAAAGCGGGGAGGACACCCAGGACGATAAAAACAATGTCGGCCGGCAGCCGGAGCCATGCCAGGTTTGTCATGGAAGTTTGACCAGTGAATTCAAGGCTTCGTGCGTGCCAGTACCCGTGTTGGATCACATCACGCAATTGCAGTATTCCGCTGGGGAAAAGCTGCAGGATTACCATGCCCGCCAGGCCGATATTGAGTCCCCAGAATGACAATTTGACCCATTTTTCTATTTTTGCCCAGTGCTCATCGCTTTGCACCTGTCGTATGGCAAAGACAAGGAAAGCCATTCCCAGCATGCCGAATACACCCATAAGGGCAGCATGACCATGGTTAGGCGTAAGATTTGTTCCTGCTTCAAAATAACTGACCACCGGCAAATTGATCAGGAAGCCGAAAATACCCGCACCAATGAAATTCCAAACGCCCACTGCAATAAGGAAATAGAAAGTCCACTTATGAGGGAAAGGAAATCGTTGACCATCATCGTCGCTTCCTGATCGCATCAGTCTGGCAAAGTCGGAGGCTTCAAGGGTAAGCAGGATTAAGGGAACGACTTCGAGAGCTGAGAAAGTAGCCGAAACAGCCATGGAAAAATTACTCTGTCCTGTCCAGTACCAATGATGTCCGGTACCCAGGATTCCGGCTCCCAGGAAAAGAACGGCATCGAGATAAATAATGCGGGTAGCCGTTAACCTGGCCACAAGGCCAAGTTTGTAAAACATAATAGCGACCATAACGGTGGCGAATAATTCAAAAAAACCTTCTACCCACAGATGAATGATCCAGAATCGCCAGGTTTCGACGGTTGTGAAATTTGTACTGCCGTTAAAAAAGAAGGCCGGCAGATAAAAGAAGGGAATAGCCAGAGCTGCCAGCATAAACAAGGTCGATAATTCTCTTTCGCTCTTCTCCTGTAAGCCTGGTCGTACCACCCTGAAAAGAATAAACACCCATATAATCAGGCCTATTGCCAGCAATACCTGCCAACCGCGTCCAATCTCGAGGTACTCCCATCCCTGGTTTCCGAACCAGAACCATATTTTGCCCATGAGGTCCCTCACCCCAAGGTATTCACCTGCAAGGCTACCCAGAACCACTATAACAAGGGCGATAAACAGAAAATTGATCAGGAACGTCTGTCCCTTTTGTTCCCTGCGGGAAA
>DASQZK010000463.1:0-2393 GCA_035638735.1 Bacteroidales bacterium | reverse complement strand
AAACGAAAAACCAGGAATTGTCCCGGCGGTCTGGTAAATTTAACCTCACCGGGGAATAAATAAATTAATAAACGTATGAAATTTGTTGTTTCCAGTACTGAGTTATTAAGCCACCTGCAATCGATAAGCAGGGTCATTAGTTCAAAAAACACCTTACCTATTCTCGACAATTTCTTATTCTCCCTGGAAGGGGACGAGCTGGAAATTACTGCTTCCGATCTTGAAACGACACTGATTACGACGGTAAGCCTTCAGAATGCTACCGATTCGGGAAAGATTGCGATACCGGCAAAGATCGTGACCGATACGCTAAAAGAATTTCCCGAGCAGCCCCTTACCTTCGAGATCAATACCGACAACCTGAACGTCGTAATCCAGTCGGAGAACGGACAATTCACTGTAATGGGACAGAGCGGGGATGAATTTCCCCAGATGCCGGTGATCAGGGAAGATCAGAAAGTATCACTCGATGTGGATTCGGAGCTTCTGCTCACCGGAATATCGAAGACCATATTTGCAACAGCCGATGATGAGCTGCGGCCGGTGATGAACGGGATATTTGTAGAACTGACCCCGGAAGATATGACATTTGTGGCTTCCGACGCTCATAAACTCGTCAGGTATAAGCGTACCGACGGGAAGGCCGATACATCAGCCACCTTTATCCTTCCTAAAAAGCCGGCTTCACTGCTGAAAAATATTCTGCCCAAACAGGATAACCCGGTAAGGATCGAATTTGATGAAAAGAATTCATCTTTTACCCTGGCAAATTATCGCATGGTATGCCGCCTTGTTGAAGGTAACTACCCTAGCTATAACTCGGTTATCCCTACCGAGAACCCAAATAAACTGACCATCGACAGGGTTGAGTTGTATAATACCCTCCGCAGGGTATCGGTCTTCTCCAACCAGGCCAGCAACCTTGTGAAACTGCAGCTCAAAGGAAATCAGATTACCATTTCAGCCCAGGATATTGACTTTTCAATATCGGCCTACGAAAGGCTGAATTGCCAGTATGAAGGTGATGAGATGGAAATAGGCTTTAAGTCGACCTTTCTCATCGAAATACTGTCGAATATTGCCAGCCAGGATGTCTTTCTCGAACTCTCTGACCCGACACGTGCAGGGCTTATTCTGCCGGCCGAAACAGATAATGAAAATGAAGACATCCTCATGCTGTTGATGCCTATGATGATCAATGCCTGATAAAGGTTTACGGGTAATCGAATTTATCCGTGAAACGTACCGACCGCAAAACCCGCATTTACAGCGGGCTTTGCGGTTTGATTATTTTAATGCCATGCTGACCAAGGCCATTAAAAGGGTTGAATCATTACCATCGGACAACATGAAATACTATTTTTGCACCAATGGTTGATATTTCAGCCTTTTGAAAAAAGAGAAATACATGAAACTGAATCTGAAGAACCCCGTCATTTTCTTCGACCTTGAAACCACCGGGATCAATGTCGCCAATGACCGCATTGTTGAATTGTCATACCTGAAAGTGGACCTCCAGGGTAATGAAAAAGGCAAAACCTACCTCATCAACCCGGGAATTCCTATTCCGCCGCAATCGACGGCCATTCATGGTATTACCGATGAAGATGTGAAGGATGCCCCCACATTTACCGAAATTGCCAAAAACCTGGCCTACGAATTTGAGGGCTGTGACCTGGCGGGATATAATTCCAACAAATTCGATATCCCCCTGCTGGCCGAAGAATTTATCCGTTCCGAAGTAGATATTGACCTGTCTAAACGAAAATTCATTGATGTTCAGGTCATTTTTATGAAAATGGAGCAGCGAACACTCTCGGCTGCTTACCAGTTCTACTGTAATAAAAATCTCGACGGAGCCCATTCGGCCGAAGCCGATACCCACGCTACCTACGAGGTGCTTCAGGCCCAGCTTGACAGGTATTCTGAATTGAAAAATGATATGGCTGCACTGGCCGATTTCTCCTCACATACCAATAATGTTGACTTTGCAGGGAGGATCGTTTATAATGATAAACTCGTCGAGGTATTTAATTTCGGAAAATATAAAGGCACACCGGTGGAGGAAGTCCTGCAGAAAGATCCCGGTTACTACGGCTGGATGATGAAAGGCGATTTCCCGCGGTATACCAAGAAGGTGCTAACGGCAATTAAGTTGAGGGCGTTCCGGAAATAGTGGTTTCGGTAACGATATGTTCGTTTTATCAGCTGGTCTCGTGCCAATAAAGGAAAGATGCCGGGCCTGAAAGGTTCCGGGGATATGCAGGAACACTGAAAATATTAACAGAAATACAAGATGTTATGAAAATCATTTGCATCGGTCGTAATTACATTAATCACGCCAGGGAATTAAAGAACCCGGTTCCCGAAAAGCCGGTATTCTTCATGAAACC
>DASQZK010000462.1:0-4941 GCA_035638735.1 Bacteroidales bacterium | reverse complement strand
ATAATACCTTCGGAGCCGGTGGGTATTTATGCAGGCCGCTTGAACACGGTGCCAACATCGTGGTCGAATCGGCAACCAAATGGATAGGCGGTCATGGCAACAGCATTGGCGGTGTAATCGTCGATGGCGGGAATTTCAACTGGGCTAACGGAAAATTCCCACAGTTTACCGAGCCTTCCGAAGGCTATCATGGCCTGGTCTTCTGGGACGCTTTCGGAGAAAAAAGTCCGTTCGGAAATATCGCTTTTGCCATCCGGGCCAGGGTTGAAGGACTCAGGGATTATGGTAATGCATTAAGCCCCTTCAATGCGTTCCTGCTTATCCAGGGCATCGAAACACTGTCGTTACGCGTCCAACGCCATGCCGATAGTACCCTGGCCATGGCCAAATGGTTGCGGGAACAGGACTGGGTTACCAAAGTTACTTATCCCGGACTGGAGGACAATCCCTACCATAGCCTCGCAAAAAAATACTTAACCCACGGTTTCGGAGGGGTGCTAACCTTCAATGTTAAAGGCGGAAAAGAGGCTGCAATAGACCTGGTCAATAATGTAGACCTGATCTCTCACCTCGCTAACGTCGGCGATGCCAGGACACTTATTATCCACCCTGCCAGTACCACACATGAGCAACTCTCGGCCGAAGAACAGCTGGCAACCGGCGTGGAACCGGATGCTTTGAGGCTTTCGGTTGGACTGGAACACCTCGACGATCTGAAACAAGATCTCACCGAGGCATTCAAAAAAGTAAAAAGCTGACCGGAATTATTCATTCCAACCAGCTTTAATACACTATAAAATGCCGGTAATGTATAGAAATTACACAATAAGTGTGTAATTTCTATACATTTTTTACTAGAAGGCGATCTTCAGTTTTACATAAAGATTTCGTCCTGGTTCATATTTAATAAGACCGCGGTTCGACGACAGGAAGTTGATATAAGCTCTGTTGAAAATATTATTAACACCGGCAAACAGGTTAATTGTGGAGAATCCGAAATCGACCGGTTTGCTGTAAATATTAAAATCGTAGGTTGCATATCCGCCCGTAGCTGTTTCGCCCTCCACGATTTTATCCTGGCGGGCTGTCATATTACAGGCGATTTCAGCGCCAAACCATTTCTGGTCCTGGTAGCCGATGCCTGTTCTCCCTTTAAGTGGAGGTATCAGCGGCAGGTTTACCCCGTCGCGGGTCTGGTTGATGCCCCGCACGAACGACGAGGAACCAAACAGTGTCAATCCGTCGAAGAGGTTGAAAGAAAAACTCATGTCGTACCCGTACAACAAGGCTTTATCAACATTTGAATTAATGAGCGCCGATACGGTATCCTGTTGTCCCGGGTTATTGGTGTAATTGTAAATAGCTGTGCCCGGCATGGCAACGATCATGTTGGTAAGTGAATTAACGAAACCGTCGAGTGAAAAGTGGAACCTGTCTTTCCATATCTTAAAACCCAAATCGGCAAAATACCCGTCTTCAGGTTTGAGGTTCGGATCACCTATCTCCACTTTTCCCAGGGCTGCCAGGTCGATATACTTGTATCGTTCTTCGATAGAGGGTGAGCGGAAGGCCCTTGACAGTGAAGCCGTCATGTCGAAGTCGGGATTGACATGATACAGTAATCCGAGGTTTGCACTCCAGCTGTAATTGTTTACATCATTTCCCATGAAAGTGATGCGCTGGTTTTTAACCGGTTCCTGTGGATAGCCATTAATAATAAGGTAAACAGGATCAACGGCCTTGTCGTTCTTCACGTTGATAAGGTCCAGTCGACCACCGATGGTGACTTTAAACTTATCGCTGAAAGTCATGAATTCGTCCTGCAGGTAGAATCCACCGCTGGCATAGCGCGATTTGGGGATGGGGACTTCACCCCTCAGGATATGGTTAAGACTATCGGGGAAACCTGGTACAGGCTGGTAAATGTCTTTTAGCCTTTCAGTACTCAGTCTTCTCTGCCACAAGTCAATACCGGCAATGGTGGTATGTCCCTCAGCAGGCACAAAGGACGTTTTAAGCTGTATACCGTCGGTTGTGTGGTAACCCTTCGGGTTGATGGTAGCCAGTGGCGAAGGTTTCAGAAGTACGTCCCGCAAAATGTACTGGTGAAAATACTTTATTTCAACATCCCTGAAAACACCATTACCAAGGGTAATCCTGTACCTGGCACTGAGCATATCTCTCTGTTCCCTGGGGTAGGTTGCTGTGGCTGGTCCGGGAAAGACGGCGCCCCCGGGAATACCGACATCGCGGGCATCGAAACGTTGATAATTCAGCTTGAGTTCATGATTAATGAAAGGCCTGACCGCCAGTTTGGCCGAGAAATTTTTGTCACTGAACTGGCTGTTAGCCAGCTCGCCTTCGGGTGTCATTGTATTTTGGGCATCACGGTTGGTTCCGCTCAGGCGGACATACCATTTCTTATTACCCATGAGCAGGGCCGCATTTTCGGCGTACATGTTATTTACCGACTGGAAGGCACCGGTAACATTTCCTTCTGTATAAAGGCCATCGTTGTAATGGCCGTCTTTCGTGATGATGTTTACCACGCCGCCCAACGCTCCTGTGCCATACAGGGCTGAGGCTGCCCCTTTAATCACCTCGATGCGTTCAATATCGTTGATGTCGACCATGGCCAGTCCGGCAGCTATGTCGGTTGCCGTCTCAATCCGGTTGCCGTCGACAAGGGTCACGATCCGTTCCTCCGACAGCCCCCTTATGTTCACACTGGTGGCCCAGATGCCGTCGCGTACCAGGTGGATACCCGGCTCATCCTGTAGCACCCCGGGTGTCGTAAACCCGGCTATCCTGTCAATTTTCTTTTCCGTAACCACGCTCATCGGAATGGCGATTTCACGCTGTGATTGTTCTTTTTTAGTGGTCGATATCGTTACTTCACCTACCGGTACGGCCGCAGGCTCAAGTTGAATATCAAGATCTTCGGGTATGGTCGCATCCAGTATCAACGACCGGTACATCTTGTATCCCAGGTATGAAACCACCACATTGACTGCATTCCCATAGTGACCTGTAAAAATAAACGTACCATTGCGACCGGTCACCGCCTGGTCCGCAGGCACAGATCCAGGCTCCTGGTACAGGATTACATGGGCACCCGTAAGTGCTTCACCAGTGGTTACGTCCGTTACCTTTCCGCTTATCTGGCCGAATGAAGATGCAAATACCAATGTTAAGACGACGAGAATACCAATTTTTTTCATGCTACTGTTCCTTGTTTTTGGTTAGTACAGATTTTACCTGAACCCCCTTGAGCCGTCCAATCTGGCCGGTAAGAGCGCCAATCTCATCTGTGGTTCCTTCAAGGACAAGTGAAATAATGCTGATCTGCCGATCACGTAGTGGGATACCCTGGCGACCAATAATGATGTTGCCATGCCTGGTAAGTATCTCGTTCAGGGCTGGGACAACCGATGAATCTTCGATCATGATAAGGGCACTTCCGATTCTCTTTTCCATAAGAATATCTTTTGGATCAGGTTAATGTCAGTAAAGGATCCTTGAAGCAGAACAGACCACTTCTCAGATTGGTTTAAAGTTCGGGTACAAAAGTAGAAATATATTGTTATTTAAATAACAATATTGCAGAAATTGTAAGAATTAATTCTTTCGGACTTCGTCATGAAGCCGGTTTTCTTAAGATTTCATACTAACAGAGCCTGTGGCCGAAACTGAAAACTAGTCGTTTTTGCCGGGGCTTTGGTTAATCAGGGCTTTTACCGCAAGCTTATACGGATATGCCTCCGGAACACCGTAGATGAACAAGGTCGTTAAATGGCCGGCTTTCAAAGTTACATTTCCCTGGTATAAAACTACCGATGAAGATTTATACCTGATCTCTGCCGGGTAGGTACCTGGTGGCAGACTATGGTCCCTTTCTGTCGCATTGGGGTACGAAAGAGAAGCCACTTTTTTGAATTCATCTTCTTTCTTAATGAACAGTTCCAGATCATCCAGTCCGGGTGCCAAATGCACTGCTTTCAATTTGGCCTTTTCAGGATTTCCCTCGAAACGGTCGAGGAAAACGTTTAATACCGGCATGGCAGCATTGTCGGGATTGGCTGTTGCTCCTTCGGCAGCTTCCAGGAGTTTTGTTTTTAATGTTTTTACATTCCTGCCGGCATCGGAAGGTATAAGAATGCCGGATACTGCAATAGTATAGCTGGTTTCCTTACCAATCCCGAGTTTTTTTTCAATGATCACCCTGTCATTGCCGTCAAGAACCCGGAACCTGTAGATGCCTTCCTTTAGTTTTACCGGTGCTGAGGCTTCACCATATACCATATCGAGTGTGGTTTCATCAGGTCCGCTGATCTGCATTTTCAAGGCGTGATTGGGCAGAAGAAAATCGATAAAACGAATTTCGCTATAGGTTTTTGTCTCCTTGTTTTGGCAACCGCCGCTTACCAGGGTAAGTAGCAGGAGCGACCACAGGATGACCTTCCATTTATGTTTCATTGAATCAATGATTTTGTTTCCCCATAATTTTCAACAAATATGGTCTTCCCAGGATGACCAGGAGTGCGATGAATAACAATCCGCCGAATGCCCCGGGTTTGGTGATCACCAGGCGGAAGAGCAATGCCAGTCCGATAAAAGCAGCTGCAATAAGTCCCACCACAGGTATCCACCGCCGTTGCTTAAGTTTTTTATACGCCAGGTAGTTGACGGTACTGAATGTGATCAGGAAAACCACACTGGCAGCTTCAACAAGTGAACTGAGCGAACCAACAACAGCCATGAGTGCAGCCAGGCTACCAATAAGGATGACCGACCGGTCGGGTATACCGTTTTTGTTTTTATGCTCAAACCATAGCGGTAATTCACCTTTTTCAGAAATGTGGTTCGAAAGTGAAGCAGTGGAATACAACGTGCTGTTGATAGCTGCTGTGGTGGCAAAACCGGCAGCCAGGGTCATCACGA
>DASQZK010000461.1:0-2550 GCA_035638735.1 Bacteroidales bacterium | reverse complement strand
CACACCGCAATTCGACCACGGCCGAGTCAAGCTTTTTTCATACCGGCTTCAGGTGCGTGAAGGATGTCAAAAATTAGACGGAAGCCTACACGCCTATGCGCACGTGATTGATGAAACAGGAAAACCGTGTTTCCTGGCTCTAATCAAACCATCTGATGACAAACCGGCAGGTTGCCGGTAAGGTGGTGCAGCCTTCCGGGAAAGGGCTATACCCATTCTTCACCAGTCACCTCACCCCTGACAGACACAACGACCTCCTTTATGGGGACTTTCCGTCCTGCCGATTCCGAGGCCAGCTTCACAATCTGCAGCAATCCGCCACAGCAAGGGACCTCCATCCTGACCACTGTGATGGTGTTTACCTTTGCATCGGCGATGAGCTGTCGTACCTTCCCGATGTAGATATCCCTGCCATGGTCGAGCTTCGGACAGGCAATAATCAGTTTTTTGTTACGCAGGAAGCGGTCGTGAAAATCGCCCACAGCATACGCCGAGCAGTCGGCTGCCATAACCAGGTCGGCACCCTGGAAATAGCCGGCTGCCGGATTGATAAGATGAAGCTGAACAGGCCAGTGGCTTAGTTCTGAAGAAGAGGGCTGCATCACATCTTCCCTGGCAGGTCGCGCGGAAAAAGATCTTGTACGTGAACCGGGACATGAGTGACCATGCCCATGCCCATGGGGCGGTGCCGCTGCTTCCATACTAAACTGAGCAGCTGCTGGGGCTAACTGGTGAACCTCCTCAATAACTCCGGCAGGATGAAAGCTCAACGTGTCGCGATGCTCCCATAAATACGATATGCCTTCCTTCATGAAATCTTCCTCAGAATGATCTTTAAGATGCTTCAGGTGCGCAACAACCACATTCCTGCCTTTTGACACCATAGCGGCCATCACCCTTCGTTCGTCGTATGGTTCGGCTTCCCGGATTTCAATATGCAGGGCGTCTTCCGGACAATGACCCATGCACGCGCCAAGACCGTCACACATCAGGTCACTCACCAGCACAGCCTTCCCGTCGATAATCTGCAGTGCTCCTTCATGACAGTTAGGCACACAGTTACCACATCCATTGCATTTATCATCATCTATCCTGATTATTTCACGTTTCATATAGCCTTAAGATTTGTCATTTAAATATTTTACTTCCTTATAATGAGTATTATATGCCATTTAATGTATTGTGGTATTCAATTACCCAAATATCTGCAAAAAATGTTTCACGGGCAAAAAAAAATGCAGGCGGGGTTGTCAACCGGACCGGCAAAGGTCGGACGTTCACAGCCTGAACGATATGTGGGGAACCTGAAAGGGTGAATAAAATTTCGTCTTTCTATAAATAATCGGAGATCTTCTGTTTTTCGAGGTAGTCGTGAAATTCAGAGGTCATTTTATGCATAACATTGTTCATGATACATTTGTTGAACGGACAGACCTGCTTGTCCATAGGACATTCAGGCATATCCATTTTTCCTTCAATGGCTTCATAAATGTCGAGGAATGAAATGTCAGCGGCTTTCCGGTTCATCCTGAAACCGCCGGCAGGACCGCGCCGGGAGCTGACAAAGTTCTCTTTGACGAGTCGTTGCATCACCTTGGCCACATGATGCTTTGAGGTACCTGTCAGATCCGAGATTTTGATCACATTCACAGGTTCGGCACTCTTTGCCACCAGTATGATGCCATGAATTCCAATTGAAGCTGCTTCCGACAGGGAAATAATCCTGGACATGTTTAACGTAATTTGGGTAATTAATTACTCAAATATACTATAAATCATAATGTAAGTTCAACATTAAAGCCTTCATCCTCTAAAAGGGATGCAATAGCTTCGAGTTCATGGACGGGAATCCTGACGAGTTCGCTGGAAGGGGTATCGCGCTCGAACGTATATACCATAATAGCATCGGGTTTAATCTTCCGGTACGCCAGTATAAGGGCATTCAGCTCATCATCGGTTGTATTGTCGATGTGTGAAAGGCTGTTTTTTCCTCTTATAAAAAGGGTCTGAACCGTTTTATTTCCTTTGTAATCGCATAAATTCCGGATGATCCGTTCCAGTGTTATGCCTGCTGCCGGTTTGTTAAGGGCTTCGAAGGTGCTGTTGATGGCGGTATCGAGTTTAAGGATATTTATGTCGAGCTGTTCGATAGCTTTCCTGATGGGTTCTTTCTGCAGGAGGGTGGCATTTGTCAGGAGAGATATTTTACAGCCGGGAAAAAAGTCGTTGCGTATGTTGACCGTATCTTCGGCGATGCCGGCAAACTGCGGATGCATGGTAGGTTCCCCGTTACCGGCAAAGGTGATTACGTCGGGCATCTCTCCCCTCTTTTTCATCTCACCCAGGACATCCCTGAGTGTTTCGGCCACCTCTTCCCTGCCCGGGATATCCTGTGCATGGACCGGTTCGAGGTGGCTCCAGCCACATTCGCAGTAAACACAATCGAAATTGCAATATTTCTTCGACAGTGGAAGAAGGTTGATACCCAGTGAAATACCCAGGCGGCGCGATTTGACGGGGCCGAAGACAATTTTATCGAACAGAAATGTG
>DASQZK010000460.1:0-5190 GCA_035638735.1 Bacteroidales bacterium | reverse complement strand
GTGTTAAAAGGGAGGTCCGTCGATGGCACTATCCGGTCGTTTTGGTTCAATATTGATAAGCCATACAAAGCATTGCATGACCTGATGAAATCGAAGGATGTCAGAAAGCGCAGGTGAAACAATTGCATTTTGACGGGAAATGCTGCAAGTGACCATCTTTCCGGGAATGAATATGCAACTCAGATTACCTGTTCAAATGAAAATCAAAAATTTGCGAGTCATTGTCAAATTTGATTTCCCGTTGTTTCTCCCTAAAATAGAAATCGATATTGATGGTTTTATTTCCCGCGAAACGGACCTCATAAGAACCCTGTTGAAGGAGAAAGCGGTCACCGAAAACATTTACAATACTTACTGTATAAGCACTTCCTTCGGGCAGGTTAAGGACGAAAGCCCCGTTTTTATCGGTCAGCACTGAATAGGTAGAGCCATTGATGGTTGTGGCTGTAATCCTGATACCCTCGAGGCTGATCCTGCCCTGGTTGCTGTTTGGATCTCTTTCAACCCTGACTTTTCCTTTAACCTTATAACTTTCCACGAGTGGAAGGTACTGAATCTTATCACCATCGGCAATCAGTTGCTGGTTGCGTCCTTCCAGGAAAAACAGATCGTCCATATTGCTTAATGGTGTTATCTCCAGATCATAAGTACCTTCAGCTATATTTTGATATCGGATTTCCCCGTTTGGATCGGTAATGAGTTTCGTTTCAGCGAACAGGACTTTTTCTTCCTTGTTTTTCTTTGGATCCCGTTTCATATTGATCAAAATATTCGAAACCGGCTTTTCATTCTCGTCTTTTTTACCATCACCGTTCTGATCATTAAATCCCTGGATGACCAGGTCGTAATACTTCATCCTGGGTTGTTGAATATCGAAAGCCTTCCTGAAACCGACCAGGAAATTCAGGCTTCGGGTTGTAATGCGCCCGGTTTCACTATCGGTACGTGAATTCTTGTAAATATTCATACTCCCGAAAAGGCTCCAGCCATCATTAAGAAAGAAGCTTGTCCTAACATTAGTAATGGCGCTTTCCCGCTGCGATGGCATGAAATAAGCGTAGTTATACGAGGCTTCCACCCGGATTTTATCCTGGTAGAAATACCGCTTGTAGGAAGGCCTTATGTACACCGCCTGGCTTATTATGGGCTCATCATTGACAACCATACTCCGGTAGATCTCCGTCGCGTCCCCACTGGAATAATAAGCACTCAGCCTGAAGGCCTGGTCGTAATAACTCAAACCGGCAGTGTACTGCCAACGGCCTGAGATTTTATAACCACCATCGTCTGAAATATCATCTGAATAACTTATATACATGGTATTAACCGAAAGACTTGGTGTGATACTCCTCAAATTCCCGATGTGGAAGGTGACGGATCCCAGCATGCCTGGCTGATAATTCCTGTAGGTTGTCGCGATATCCATATCATCATTTGCATAGTGCCTGAAAGTTCCGAAATACTGTGGTCCAACCTGGTATATAGTGTTGCCATCGATATAGGAATACAACAGACGACTGTTCTCATTGATGTTCCTGTTCCCCTGGTTGAAGAAACTGTATGGATAACGGGCCGGGTCGTAATTATTCCTGTAGAACATCCCGATAACCCGGCTCTTCTTCGACAGTTTCCATGAAAGGTCGGAATCGATCCGGTTTATACCGGCATTATTTAGATAAGTAAAGGTCGTGTTCGTATTGTCAATATGGAATTTCACCTTCCTGTTATTGAAATAGTAACTCAACCGGTAGGCTAATCCAACAGTGGCAGTATCGTGCGCCAGGTAAGCACCCTTGTCGAAAAAGGACAGTGATGTTGCTGTTTGCAGGCGTATGGTATGATAATTGAAAAAATTGTAACTTCCACCAAGGTGAAGGGTGTAATAGCGTTTCGAATTATTATTCGAGCTTTCAACAGTGACGCCGGTATTTACGCCTGCCCGACCTATCCTGGTCTGGTAACCGGCAAAGCTGCCAATATTGCCAACAAAAGGATTATAAATCAGGTTAATATTAACGGTCTGCCCGTCTCCCGGATGGTATTCAGCCTTAATACCGTTGCCGGTCATGGTATGAAGGGTACCTGTACCCAGACGGTCGCCAATCCATACCGAGCTCTTCTTGTCCCGGTATCTCAACATGTAGCGCAACTGGTTGTAAAGATCAAAATTTTTGTACGACCCCGGATTAAAATAGAGATGATAAAGACCAAAAGAATATTGTAACTGCTGGCTTTCAGGGAAAAGGACCCTGCCGTGAATTTTAAGGGTCGCCCGGGGTTTTTGTTGAGACAGGATATTGAATGTTGTGAAATCCACGTTCAGCGGTGAATTTTTTTCGGGCAGGTCATTATTGACTGTGCTTTCCAAAGGAGTGACCCTGATCCCTGAAAAGGTTTCATATTCCGGCGTCGATGCTTTTATATAAATACTGGTTGACTTCCAGTTTCTCATCAGCGCCCTGGCTTCTGCATAAGGTATATCATTTCGCCTTGTCACCTCGAAATTCATTATGGTGTCGGAGTAAGCAGGCATCTCAACGAACATAATACTGTCGGCTTCTATGAACGTCTTGAACTTTAGCAAAGCACCAATGTCAAAAACAAGCTTGATTAACTCATTAGCATTACCACTGTTCTGAAGCTTCAGCTGAAAATTCCCCACAGGTCTGAAGTCACTCAGAAAGACGTTATCGGTGAGAACTTTCATATCCCATCGGGAAATTTTCTGAATGGAGACATAGCACGAGGCGGCATACGTGTTTTGATCCGTTTTCAGCTCTGCGAAAACCACGTAAGAAACGGCACCCAGGCTGTTTTTCGGGATCCCGGCCCTCACCGGGTAATAAGCGGTCTCGCCCGGTTTAACCGAAATTTCATAGCTTTTTGCCCCTATCAATGGCCATGAATCGGGAGGCTTGACGGTAAGTATGCCGTTCAGGGTTTCTGAACCATCATTGCGGATAGTAACAACATTCAGGAATGAGGTGGCTTTGGGAAGGGCGATGCTTTCTTTTGCGAAGGAGATTTTAATATTGGCCGTACCGGGCTGCACCTGACAAAACAGCCTATCCGCTGAAAGAGATAGAATAAGAAATAGAACTATTCCAAAGAGGAATTCACGTCTTAGGTTCCTGTCCTGAAAATACGCGATAGGTTGAAATCTCATTCTCAACAAGAGGATTACTGTGCATCACTTTATTAAAAACCGGGGCCGGCAGGTATAATTTCAATCTCCAGTTCAATCGTATAGGGGCCCGGGTCTTCACCCAACAACGATCCATTGCCACCCTGGCTTACCGGTTTCCCACATTCATAGGAAATACTTATTTGATCGGTATCCCAGCTTAAGCCGGTAAATGCCGGGTTTGTATAGGAAAAGAGTGTGGTCCATACCGCGCTCAAATCGACATAACCATAAGTAAATCCGGTGGAAAGGCCCAGGTAATTTTCGGCCTTTATCCGTATTCTGTCAAGACTCAGGTTATTCACATCACCCCTGATAAACGTGGCACCGTTAAACGTCCTTATATTCAGATCAAATCCCTCCAGCGTATGTCCTGCCGCAGACGAATCAGCCAAAGAAATCCCAAGGATGGTGCCATCCAGTATTTCAATCCCGTCCCGGTATTTTTGCATCGAATTGAAATTAAAAGGAATATCGGATCCATATATTAACGACAGTCTTGCAGAATTCCACTCCTGCGAATACGCGATAGTCGTTGTCCATATCAATAATATAAGGGCTCCTGTTAATCTCATACAAATTTTACGATATAAAAACACTGGTGTCCGGTTAAAATTTAACATTGTTGAGATGCTTCAGTTACCATCGGCGTTATAGAGAATCCTGATATTCCATACCTTACTATTGTTTTGTCCTTGTGCCGGACGGGCATTTACTTTTTTGCTTGATCAAAAAAGTAAACAAAAAAATCAAGCCAAAATTATCCCGGCCTTTTCCCACAAGGCCTACAAGCTCGCGGCATTTTGGCGGCCTGCCCGCCGTTCATACATGTATTCATCGTTTTGGAATAACACCGCGTATTTTACCGGACAACAGTGATACAAAAAGTGTAAAAATAGAAATAGTCAACAAATTGTTGACTATTTCTGAACGATATTTTGTATCAAGGATTAATTGTCAACCGACAATTCAAATAGAACGTTGGTGACATAACGGTCAGGCGTAGGGCTGGGGTTCTGGTTCAATAATGATTCTGTGGCCATTGCGGTAACACCACTATCTTCACCAGTACCGCATCTCCAAAGCAGTGAGAATGAATTCTCGTCTGAATCACCGGCATTGGAAACAGTGACATCATCATTATCAACAATGAGGTCTACCGGATACACCTGCAAGGCGGTTACATCAGCTGAATTATTGGTAGGGGCACTAAAAAGGCTGGATCCAACTGTGGTAGTCTGTGGCTGACCGGCAGCTTCGAAAGCATGGGTGCCATTATTAACGAGGACAAAACCAACATTATCCAGTTCCAGAGTATGACCGGGATTGTCGGTACCAATGAAAGTAGCCTGTTCCGAGCCATACGTAATTTTCCACCTTGTTGAAGAAGCAATGGTAAAATCGGTCTGATAGAACCCATCCGAACCCGCAGGGTTTGCACTACCCGAAGTAGCCGCATCAGCTGACAGACCATCACGATATTCGTCAATGGAATTAAACACAAATTCAATATTCCCTCCGTTCGTGATCGTCATCCGGAGAACCTGGTTCAGGTTCACAGCTACGGGAATCACCTGTCTGTCCTTAACAGCCTGGGAAAACGCACTCACACTCACTAAAAGTGCAAACAGTACAACTAAATTTCTCTTCATAAAATGAAAGTTTTAGATTAAATTAAAAACACATGTTTTGGTTATTTGACCTCCGGGTAATTTTATTACATTTACCGCCTTATTAGGAGAATCTGGATTAAATTACGGAATGATATGACGAAAGGTTGCTTTTTATTGATAAATTTATTTTTCTTCATTTTCACCTCATCATTTGGGCAGGACTTTGAAGTCGCACCTGTATTGGTAAAATTTGATGCTAATCCTGGTGAGAGTCAGACAAAAACGCTGACAATAAGAAACCACAATCCTGAAAAACAAAAATTCACCCTAAGCCTGACGGATTATGTGTTAACGTCTGACGGCACCAAAAAACAGCTCGAAGCAGGTGCATCA
>DASQZK010000459.1:0-5445 GCA_035638735.1 Bacteroidales bacterium | reverse complement strand
GGTATAATGGTATCCTGGTAAATGCACCGCCACCATTTACACTTTCAGGCAACCGGTATTACACCCTTGGATTTATTCAAATGGCTAAAGAACACCTCGATCCAACCGGCATTTTCTCCCTGTCGCTTCCAACCGGCTACAACTATTCGAACGAAAGTGCCAGGCAGTTGAATTCTGTGATATTCAATACCCTTAAAAAGGTGTTCACACATGTGCTCATCGTCCAGGGCCAGGAAAATTACTTCCTGGCATCTGACATGGTTTTATCGGCTGATATTCCCGGATTAATCAAAAAACGAGGCCTTATAACCACCTATGTGAACCCATACTATCTAAATGGCGATGATCTTAAAATGAGGAGTGAGATGACCAGGTCGGATCTGGATCTGCAGGCGGGGTTCAATACCGTTCAAAAACCGAAAGCATTCTTCCTGGCTCTCAGTTACTGGGCCAGTATGTACGGACGGGGCATGAAAGCCGTTATGTATGGCATTCTCATAGTGTTTTTTCTCTTCATTGCATTCTATTTCCGATCACCGGTGGTGATGAACATGTACCTGGCCGGATTTTCGTCTGCCGGCCTGGAAATACTTTTGTTGTTCGGGCTTCAGTCCGGACTGGGTAATCTTTACCAGTATTCGGCCCTCCTGCTGGGTGTTTTCATGGCCGGGTTGGCAGCAGGCGCCAGTTTCGGGAACCAGGAAAAAGACGGGCATGAGAAAACCAGGATTATACAGGCAGGATTGTTTCTCACCTTATCGACCACAGGGAGTGTGTTTATCCTTAAATTGCTGTCTGCACCGGCAGGACTGATCCTGCCGGCTGTCCTCTTCCTCAGTCTTTCAGGGTCAGCCGCCACCGGCTTCATTTTTTCATCATCATCTCACCTGATAAGCCAAAGCGGCCAATCGAGAATATCACATTTATATTCGGCTGATATTTTCGGTGGAGCACTGGGAGCGTTGGCTATCTCTGTAATGTTGATCCCGGTTGCCGGATTTGTCTGGTCGTCATTTATCCTGTCGGCCATAATGGGCATCTCAACCCTCTGGCTCTATCTCAGATAAGCGTATTGATTAGGTTGACATCCTTTTCTTTTACCGTTTCTAAATTCCTGATTTTAACTGCCATGACCTTTACTCTCTGGTAGAAATATTCTAAATTTAGTCCAGGAATCTCAGAATGAAATGTGCAGAAAGAATTCATAAAATGGGGAGAACCAAATGAAAAAGCGAACATTTATAAAGACATCCCTGGCAGGTCTTGGCGGTATGTTTGTTAGCGACCATCTGGGAGCCGAATCGACAGGGCGACCAGCGGAAGACCTGTGGAAATGGAGTCGCGAGTCGGTTTATGCGACAGAAACACCCAGGGGCATACGCTGCCTTATCTGTCCCAACGAATGCACGCTGAAACCCGGAGAATTAAGCGATTGCCATAATCGAATCAATTATAAGGGAAAACTCTATACCATTGCCTATGGTAATCCATGTTCTATCCATATCGACCCGGTTGAGAAGAAACCGCTCAATCACTTTCTTCCCGGATCGACCACATTCTCAATTGCCACGGCCGGCTGCAACCTCGCCTGTCTGAACTGTCAGAATTGGCAAATCTCCCAGACCAGCCCGAAAGAAACCAGGAATTATGACCTGATGCCCGACAAGGTTGTTCAGCAGGCCGTAAAGAATAACTGCAAATCGATTGCTTATACCTACTCCGAGCCCATAACGTTCTATGAATATGTGCGCGATACATCTTCGGCAGCCCGGCCGGCAGGTATCCGGAACATATTGGTATCAAACGGTTATATTAAGGAAGAACCATTGAGAGAGCTTTGCAAATATATCGATGCCGCAAATATCGACCTGAAAGCCTATTCCGAAGACATATACCAGAAACTCACCGGCGGGAATCTGAAAACCATTCTTGCCACACTTGAAATCATGAAAGAGGAAGGCGTATGGCTTGAAATAACAAACCTGGTGATACCTACCTGGACTGATGATATGTCTATGATTTCCAAAATGTGTGACTGGCTGGCAAATCACGGATTCAGTGATACCCCGCTCCACTTTTCAAGGTTCATGCCATTGCATAAGTTAACCCGCCTGCCGGCTACACCGGGTGATGTTCTTCACAGAGCAAGGGAAACAGCTATGCAATCAGGACTTAAGTACGTATATATTGGAAATATCCCGGGACTTGATGAGAGTGATACCTACTGCCCGTCATGCGGGGAAAAAATTATCGAGCGAACCGGATACCAGGTCATGAGAATGGAGATATCGCAGGGGCATTGCCAGCATTGTAACGCAGAAATTGCAGGCGTGTGGCGTTAATTATCAGGTAATAGAGAACCAATGATTTCCCTGAACTCCTCATCATGATCTTTTGTTGTGTCCTTCTTCCCCGCTTGATCATACCAATAGGCAGCATTCATCAGATCTCCTCCTTTACGATGCAAATAGGCGTGAACCCAGGCAGCATCCTTACCGGTGAGGTCCTTCACTATTTCGTGCGCTTTCTCCCAGTACCCTTTCCGCTCCCACCATAATGCCTTGGCAGGTGCGCTGAACCCGGACGGTGGCTGGCCCATGTCAAGAGTGTAGTTGAATGATTTGTAATCCATGGTTGAGACGTTTTAGGTTGTATTTTGCAATTTACAGCGGATGGACTTTTGTCATGTCTGATAAACGGTCAAATAATCATTAAAAAACCGGGGCTTTGCCTTAATATGCGACTTTATGCCGTATTAAACTTACGAAAAAAAAGTGAAATCCTGAAATATTTCAGCCACTTTACCCTTCAATCTCCGCCCCCTTCCCCTGCTGTCTGTTTTGGTTTTTTACTTCTTATAACTTTTGTTTACGAGATATTTCGTAAATAAATTTTACATATACGACCTCTTCGTATAGTTTGCCTGCGAAAAGATTCGAAAACAGATTATACAGTATCTAATTTATTTAGTCTGTCAATAAAGTCCAGGTGTCTGGATCAAAATGTTCGGGAACAAAGCCTGTTTTGTTCTAAACGGGAGCGTGCAAAAATTTTAATCCGCCGTATACGAATGCATAAGAGGAATTAAAATTTTTGTAACAACGAAGTTATCGGACATTATGGACAGACACTATTTAGAAAACACAGGTAGCATTTCTTGTCGTCCTGCTAACCGCTAAAAAAGAGATCCAGGGAAAGGGTATTACTAAAGGCTAGACATGAAGAAAAAGCCAATTTTACAACCAACCGATTCGGAACCCGGGATTTTAAATATTCTATGGAAGTAAGTTGCGTGGATCGTTCGTTTTGTGAACGAAAAGCTCAATGAAATTCGACCGGTGTGTTACACCACCACGCTGAAGATCATGCATAATAAAAATCTGGTTCTGCGCGATGAATCAGGCAAATCGTATATCTATTTTACCTATGGCTGGAATCATTCCAGGATATCATTCACCCAGCTCATCCCGGCCATAACATTTGGAAAACCAATGGTATTGGTAAGCAATAGCACGGCGTGCCTGATTTCTCCCGGTGTGGCTCCTGCCTCCAGGGCTCTTTTGGTATGACTGTGGGTTGCTCCTTCAGATTTCAGAGTAATGGACGCGGAAAGTTGAAGTAACTGGGCTATTTTCTCATCCAGAGGGCCGGCATTTTTGGCCGCATCACCCAGTTTCTCTACGGCATCGAGGTATTCGGGATGGAATTTTTTAACGGTTTCGTAGTGGGTAGCAATTTTGTGTTCCATGGTGGTTCGTTTTTGAATGTAAAAAAATGCTGGTTGATTTTCAGACGTAAGTGGTTAAACTTATTTGTGATAACAGGTGTTAGACAGGAAAAGTTTGTTCACCTTATGAATAAATACACCAACAACCTGATCCACGAATCCAGCCCTTACCTTCTGCAGCATGCTCATAATCCTGTAGAATGGTACCCGTGGGGCGACGAAGCCTTAAAACGCGCCAAAGACGAAAATAAGATCCTGTTTATCAGCATTGGATATGCAGCCTGTCACTGGTGCCATGTTATGGAACGGGAATCGTTCGAGAAGGAAGAACTGGCTCAAAAACTCAACGACCATTTTATATGCATTAAAGTCGACCGGCAGGAACGTCCCGATGTGGACCAGGTCTATATGTCGGCAGTGCAGCTTATGACAGGTAATGGAGGCTGGCCGTTGACCTGTTTTGCCACTCCCGATGCCAGACCTTTTTACGGAGGTACATACTTCCCTCCTGCCCACCTGATGGATATCATTGAACAGGTGACACAAATATGGACGAATGAACCTCAGAAAATAGTAAATTCGGCTTCAAGCATCCACGAAGGCGTCGTCAGCTCAGAGCTGATCAAAGAGAAAGTTGAAAATCCGGATAACCCCGTCCCCGAAGATATATACCGGGTAATCTCGGATGAGTTCGATCATGAAGAAGGCGGTCTTAAGCGTGTTCCGAAATTCCCCATGCCCGGTATATACAGGTTTCTGCTTCATTATCATCATTTTTCAGGCAATCATTCGGCACTTGATCATGTAAAACTGACTGTTGAGAAAATTCTCAGAGGCGGTATTTACGATCAGCTCGGCGGTGGCATTGCCCGTTACTCCACCGATGGCAAATGGAAAGTGCCACACTTTGAGAAGATGCTTTATGATAATGCTCAGTTTATCAGTCTGCTTGCCGATCTTTACACCATCACCAAAGACGGGTATTACAAACAGAAGTTATACGAATGCACCGGCTTTTTGGAACGCGAACTTCAGGGACCGGATGGCGGCTTCTGTGCCTCCATGGACGCTGACAGTGCTGATGAAGAAGGAAAATACTACGCCTGGGATTCTGTTGAGATAGATGCCATAGCCGGTGACGATTCGGAACTGGTTAAATTATTCTGGGGCATAACAACGCATGGAAATTGGGAAGCCGGGAAAAACGTGCTGGTCGAAAGTAAAACCCCGGCCGACCTGGCGGAAATGTTTGATCTACCTGAGAAAACAGTAAGGCAGATCATTTCCGAAACGAGACAAAAACTCAGGACCTTCCGTGAGCTTCGTGAAAAGCCTCCCCTGGATACAAAAATACTCACCTCATGGAATGCCCTGATGCTGGAAGCTTATACCGATGCATGGCAGGCAACCGGAGATGCCGTTTTTTATGATTCAGCATTGAAGCTGGGAACTTTTATCAGGGATAACCTGGTGCGCGACAATTATATGGTTGTTCGCAGTATGGGGCATAATTCTGGTGGTTTTCTCGATGATTATGCTTTCTCGGCCAACGCATTCTTCTCCTTGTACCAGATAAGTTTTGACGAACAATGGTTGAACCTTGCTGCGAAAATCACTGAATTCGTAGTAAAGAATTTCTTCAACCTGGAGACGGGGATGTTTTATTACACCCCGGCTTCCCAGACCGATCTTGTTTTGAGGCAGACAGAAGTTACCGA
>DASQZK010000458.1:0-2798 GCA_035638735.1 Bacteroidales bacterium | reverse complement strand
GAAACGATTACCTTGAGGTCATTGGCAGTGAATATGGTACCGGGAATTTTCTGTTTTGGGTTGAGACGGTGAATGATTTTGGTTGTCATACCTCCGATACTGTGGCGGTAGCGATCGTTCCTGACAACGGAACTGCTGCGGGCGTTCACCGGTTACTTTTCAGCATATACCCGAATCCATGCCGCGAAGGATTTTATTTATTGACAGAAAATCATACCGTTCCAGATGATTTACGTCTCGTCAATGCAAACGGGCAGGTTGTTATGAATGGGATTCCGGCTTCTTACCCCTTTATTAATATGGAAGGTAGGGGCAGGGGAGTTTATATGTTGATAATGGAGACAGAATATGGTGTTTTATACCGCCGATTAGTAAAATTATGATATTTGCATTTTTCATTGTAAAACAAATATGTTTATCCAGTAAGGGATTATACCATGTGCAAAACCGTTAATGATTGGTTTACCGGCGGGGAATCCTTATTCTGATATCCCTGAAAGAAACCGGAAATCCTTCATCCTGCAAAGCAATATGTCCTTTCCTAAACTCACCCCAGAAGGGTTTCCTGCTAAAATGATGGATCGTTTTATCACGGTCATTGTACCATTTTTGATTCCAGAGGGTATATTGATTCACTAATTCACCATTCAGCCAGTACTCAACATGTCCTTGTTTTACAACGAGGATTGAATGGTTCCATTCGCCGGCCGGTTTCGTCATATCCTTCACGGGGGCATACATCGCGTAAAGTGACATGGCACTGTTAACCGGTTTTTTGCCCAGTGGATTGCGGGCATTATCCATGATCTGCATTTCGATCCCGGTATGCCAGACCGTGGGAAAATCGGGACCTTCCACTACATGATAGAAGACACCGCTGTTGCCGCCCCGGGAAATCTTCCAGTCGAATGATAATTCAAAATCGCCGTACTGGTTTACAGAAATAATATCGCCTTTTGTGCCGTCGGCATGAAGGACTCCATTTTTGACAGTCCAGTTGGGTGTGACAGAATCCTGGTTGTACCCACGCCACCCGTTTGTGGTTTTCCCGTCAAAAAGAGGTGTCCAGCCGTCTGTTAATTTCCCTGGATGGTTGTCATTTGTAATTTGTGCGTTGAGTGATGTGGCAAAACCGCTAGCTATCGATAACGGTATCAGCCATAATATGATGTATTTCAATTGCATGCGATCAGAATTTAATCAGTATCCTTTCGTGGTCCGTAATGAGGAGGTGCGATCCCGTATTCATAGGCCCCCAGGTCGGGAGCCTTTCCTGTAAAATCATCGTTAATGCCTGGCAGGAGGCAACCGGCATCGATTGCGACAGCGTGTTTTTTCAACCTGAAATCGAAATTCTCCGGGTAATACAACGGGTATGCTTCTCCCAGGTTTTTATGCTCAGCCGAAAATGACTTGAACACTGGGGGCGTGACATGCTCGAAGATGTTATAATCGACGGTAATGCCGTGTTCTTCCTGCCCGGTGGTCTTGTAAAATGCCTTGAGCGAGTTGAACTCCGTGGTTCCGGCATCGTTGCTGAAGTCTGTCATTTGGTCTTTTCCCGGGGCATGGTAACTGATAAAAGGCGTTCTTTTCCGGTAGCCGTTATAGTCCAGCGATGAATAAGAGGTATAGGTGTACAATCCTAGTGTTGCCCGGTCGGCATCATCGGAAGGGAGGAAGAGGTTATTCATGAAATGGACGTTGGACCCCGGTTTGTCGTTGCGGGTCAGGATGCCTGTCGAGGTGTTATGACAGGCAATTATGCCAGAAGGGAACATCCCCCAGAACTTAAAAGTGGAGGCGTTTCCGCAGTTATAGACGATATTTCTTACCCAGTAAACAGGTCCGCCCAAAACGGGTTGGTTAGAAAGCGCCTGTTGTCCGGAATTAAAGCCACGGTTGCGGAGTATACGGATATTGTGGTTGCCGCCGTCGGCTTCAATAAAGTTGTCGTTACAGAGGAAAAGGTCATTGTTATAAAAATCGATGGAAGCTGCTTTTTCTTCAGGATTCGTTTCGGGTTTGGAGTGGGTGCATATATCGATGCCATCGAAAAAGTACTTCACCCGGTTATAACATACCGTATGTCCCTGGCCGTGCAGTTTTATGGCGTAATAGGAGCCAAGTCGCTGGACGTTCTTGCCATTTTCGATTTTATGGTGATACACTTTAGAGGTATCTTCCCTGCCAATAAAGGTATTGTCGGCGATATAGAAATAACGTGATCTTTCATATTGACCTCTGATGCCGATGCCGATATCTTCAAAGCGGCAATGTTTAACTGTCAGTCCTTCACACCCGTATTGGTTCATAAGTCCAGCTCTGATAGCCACCTCGGTATTCCGGAAGGTCAGGTTCTCGAAGTAATTGTTATCAGCAGCGGTTACGTCAAATAAAGCAGCGCAGCCGTTGCCGTCGAAGATGACCTCGCCGTCACCGGCGGCTTTTATGACGATGGGTTCCTCAGGCTTCCCATCCCTGGTCAGGGCGTAAGTGCCATCGAAGGTCAGTCCGTAAAAATCACGGTAATTTTTGTAATCGGCTTTATATGTCCCTCCATGGACGATGATAATATCACCCGGTCGTACCGGATCGGTAGTAAGTATCCAGTCGGCATACCGGTGATAGCCATAATATGCATGAAGCAAGCCGTCGTAAGCAGGTTCTTTTTTTTCTCCTTTCCAGTCTTTGGGATAGACATGCCGAATCCTGCCACCTTTCCACGGTTCAGGCTCTTTCCTTGTATCAAAAACAATTTGTTTCATGGTATCTCCCACAACACCGTCGGGATCGGA
>DASQZK010000457.1:0-3348 GCA_035638735.1 Bacteroidales bacterium | reverse complement strand
CCTGATGAAAGGTCAAGGCCCTGGGTGGGACTTTCTGGTAAACAGGTGGGATCAAAAATTTCCTGGCAGCCGGGAATGGGTCATGTGGGATGTAAGCCTGATCGAAGCACTTATTGATCCTGAGCTGGTAAAAGAAGTACCGGCGCTTTCACCCCCCGAAAACAGACAACGTACCATCAACGTTTATACCTACCTGAATAAGGAACTAGCCCTGGCCGATTATGAGTCTGCCGTAATGAAATATATCCGGAATCATAAACCGGAGGAGGAGAGTCAAGGCGAAAGATGATGAGTTATGAGGTTATGAGGTTATGAGGTTATAACTGATAACAGATAACTGACAGCCGACAGCCGAGAGGTTACGAAGGACCCTGGAGGGGTCTGAATTATCGTAGCCATGGTCACGTCCATGGGGGCCGTGTGAGGGGGGAGAAGAGGTAATCCCGTTACGCTGGTGCTTCACGGAACACGGTCGGTAATCAATACCCTTGAATGCTCGTACCCTTTTCCCCCGCTACCCTCGGTCCCCCTGAAAGAGGAAGGCCCACCGCACTGTACTATCATAACCTCATAACCTCATAACCTCATAACCTCATAACCTCATAACCCCATAACTCCATAACTCCATAACCTAAATTATCGTTAGTGAACTTAGTGTCCTTAGAGCCTTAGTGGTTAAAAACCTTCGTGTCTTCAAAATTAATGCCCTTCATGCCTTCAATCTTCCTCCAGCTTATCCCACCAGGTCTTCTTCATAATGATGCCAATAACCAGGGTAATACCGGCAGCAACCAGCATTGGGATGTATTGTTTAATCACCAGGTAAATAGGTAGGGCAACAATTGCTGTCTGGCCGACAATACCCAGTACGATGTTCAGCATGTCGCGCCTGAAATTTTTATTCTTCTCAAAAGTGGGATCATCCGCAACAACCAGATCATGGATAGGTTTCCAGAAACCCCATGGTTTGACTTTCTTGTAAAAGTTTTTCAATACTTCACTATCGGTAGGTTTATATAGGTAGGTACCCAGGATACTACCGATGGTGGAAATTACAAGGATGAAGGGGAAGAAATACAGGAAACGAAGATCGTAAGCGATGTTTGGATAAAGCTGTTCAAGAAGCCCGGGCCAGATCAACGGAATGGCACTGGCAGCCATCCCCGAAAGCATCCCGTAAAAGAATCCATACGAGTTAAAACGCCACCAGTACCATTTAAGGACATTGGAAGCCACGTAACCACCCCATAATGCCGATACGATAATCTGCAGGAGCTGATTCACATTTTTGGAAGCCATCCCAACGATGATACTGATCACAACGAAAATGATACCGGAAAGATAGTTCGAGAGTTTAACCTGTCGCTGGTTAGGATTCTTATTGATATATTTAAGATAGAGGTCGTTGGTAATATAAGCTTGTGCCGCGTTCAATGTACCGGCAAACGTCGACATAAAAGCGGCCAGAAGACCTGCCAGCAAAAGCCCGAGAAGGCCGGTGGGTACAAACTGGTTAATCGCCGATGGGAGAACCTGTTCGTAGTCAATCTTTCCGGCTACCATAAGATCCAGTTTGTCGTAGAAGAGGAGTCCCAGAACAGCAAAACCGGCAATCATAAGGTAACGGGAAGGCATCAGGATCACAGACACAAAGCCGCTCATCTTGGCACCTTCGGCCGGAGATTTTGTAGCCAGAATCTTTTGCATATCGTAGGTTGGGGTTGGTCCCGCAGCACTGACCAGGAAGCCCTTACAAAGCATCATCATGAAAAAGGCTGTAAACATCTGGTAGCCGTCTTCTTTGACTTTCTGGCTCACGTCGGCAATTTTGGAACTCCAGTCCAGATTGAGCGTCCCCCCGAAAAATGGAGAACTCCATCCGGCGGGAACATTCAGGTGGTGTGTTCCAAGAGCTTTCATGGCAATGATGGCAATCACCACAGCAGAAACCGTCATAATCGTGTATTGGATCACGTCGGCAATAACAATACTTACCATCCCCCCCAGAACCGCATAGAAAACGGCAAACATGGTAAATACGATGCCATAAAGATGTGGCACATACTGAGGTGCTATGTTAAGGTGAAGATATTGATTGACGAATTCCCACGGGATAAAAATCTCCATGAATTTACCCAGGCCGATGAAACCGTATGCCAGGAAACCAAGACTGTTGGCCACAGCAAACAGAACGATAATGGCATGCGAAAGTTTGGACCCGAAATCTTCTCCAAACCGGTGGGTGATCCATTCTGCACCAGTAGTGACGTTTGAACGCCTCAGCCAGGCGGAAAGATAGACCATGAGAAAGACCTGGTTAAAAACAGGCCACAACCAGGGTAACCAGATACTTTTTAAACCGTATACAAATAAGGCCGTCACTAGCCACATGGTACCGGAAATATCAAACATCCCTGATGCATTCGACAATCCCAGCATATACCAGGGTAACTTGTTCCCGCCCAGCAGATATTCACCCTTGCTTGACTGGGCTCGTTTTTTCAGGACTAAACCTAATACGCTTATTGTTAGTAAGTAGGCCAGAATGATGAGGTAGTCAATTGTGTGGAGTTTCATAATATTTTAGAGTAATGGTCTGAGTTTGAAAGCAAACAAAAGTAAAAAAATAGTTCTAAGAATGAATCTAAAATAGGAAAATGAGTTTAAAATTGTTATTTTGGGATGGGGAGGCGTTTAAATATTTAGTTGTTTGAGATGACGGAAAAATCGAATCCTGAACAGAGAATAAAAAGCCTGTTAGAAGAACTCGGGGGTGAAAAAAAGAAAAACAGGGCTCTTGAGGAAGAAAATGAACGTTACCGGCATATCGCCGAATCACGACGCGACCTGGTCTCTATCCACGACGATCAGGCCCGTTTCGTTTATGTCTCTCCGGCTTCGTTAATCATCCTTGGTTATGAACCCGGCGAACTTGAGGGAAAAGATCTGTTCGATTTTATTCACAGTGAGGATTATGACCTGGTGAAACAGAACCATCAGCGCAACATAGCTGGACAGGAAGATAACAGTCTTCTTGTATACAGGATGAAGCATAAGAACGGTTCCTGGATATGGCTGGAAACACTCAACCGGGCATTTTCACCCGACAGGAAGAGACATCACATCATTGCCAATTCACGCGATGTGACAGAACGGTTGAGGTTACTGCATGAAATTGAAAATTCCCGTCAACGCTATAAAAGCCTTGTTGAAAACCTGCCCTTCATACTTTTCAGGTTCGACAGCAATCTCAAGCTGATCTATGCCAGTCCGAATGTCTCCGGCCTTCTCCCGTTCAGGGTTGACGAGATGAAAGGTTGCCGTTTTGCCGACCTGGGTTTTCCGGAA
>DASQZK010000456.1:0-9099 GCA_035638735.1 Bacteroidales bacterium | reverse complement strand
TGCCTCTCTTCATGTGTTTCTTCTATTAATGCGAAGGGGAGTGTAAAAAAAGTATTTCACTTCTTTTTTGAACACTCCCGATCGAGACGTGTAAGACGGCCTCACATATTTATGTTATGCCAGTCGTCTCATAAATATTATTTCAGTTCAGCCAGTGCATCACGCAAGCGGTCCATGGCTTTGGTAAGGTTCTCATCGGAATTGGCATACGAAATCCTTATGTTATCGGGAGCTCCAAAGGCGGCACCCGGAACAGTGGCGATAAGCCCTTTTTCGAGAAGGTACATACAAAGATCCATCGAATCTTTAATGGACTCACCGTTGACCGATTTACCATAAAATGCACTCATATCGGGAAACACGTAGAATGCTCCTCCCGGAGTTGTACATTTAATACCGTCGATTTCAGCCAGGCGGCCGAGGACAAGATCGCGGCGTCTTTTAAAGGCGGCATTCATATCGGAAACGCAGGTCTGATCACCGTCAAGTGCGGCCAGTGCTGCCCGTTGGGCAACTGATGTAGCGCCCGAGGTCATTTGCCCCTGTAGCTTATTACAGGCTTTAGCTATCCATAACGGTGCACCCAGGTAACCGATTCGCCAGCCTGTCATGGCATAGCCTTTCGAAACGCCGTTAACCACAACGGTGCGTTCTATCATGCCCGGGAACTGTGCAATACTCACATGTTCTCCTACAAAATTGATATGCTCATATATCTCGTCCGAAATGACGATGATATCGGGGTATTTTTTAAGAACCTCTACCAGTCCTTCAATTTCTTCATAGCTGTATACACTGCCGGTCGGATTTGAAGGCGAACAAAGCAGAAGAGCTTTGGTCTTAGGCGTGATGGCAGCCTCGAGCTGTTCGGGCTTCATCTTATATTCATTCTCCAGTGTAGTATCGACAACGACATTCACGCCTTCTCCGATTTTCACCTGTTCAACATAACTCACCCAGTATGGTGCGGGAACGATCACTTCGTCACCTTTATCTACGATACACAGGAGGGTGTTAGCAATGGAATGCTTGGCGCCAGTGGAAACAACGACCTGGTCAGGCGTATAGTCAAGCCCGTTTTCTTCCTTGAATTTCCTGCATATAGCTTTCCTCAGATCGGGATACCCCGGTACAGGAGCATAAAAAGAATAATTGTCGTCTATGGCTTTTTTAGCGGCTTCCTTGATATGATCGGGCGTGGGAAAGTCCGGTTCACCAACACTCAGGTTGATAATATCCATCCCCTTTTCCTTCATTTCACGGCTTTTCTGGTTCATTGCAATGGTCTGCGATGCAGATAAACTGGCCAATCTCTTTGAAACATTTTCCATAGGTCGTAAATTTGATGAGCAAGAAATTCAGTTAATATCTCGTATTATCGCATCAAAAATACTTTTTTTATTATAAATTGATAAATTAATTGTCTCATTCCTTTGAAAAAAATATCAACATGAACCAAATACTTGAAATTCTTAAGTATACCATTCCCGCTCTAATTGTATTTCTGACAGCCTACCTTCTTATCCGTTCATTTCTTGGGAACGAAGACCGAAAGCGTAGCTTCGAGATGTCAATGAGCCAGAAAGACAACACGCTTCCCCTGCGATTGCAGGCCTATGAAAGACTGATTCTTTTCCTTGAACGAATATCACCGGACTCGCTGGTGATGAGGCTAAGCCGCTCAAATCTGAGTGCAGGACAGTTCCAGAATGAGCTGATCTCTTCCGTAAGGACTGAGTTTGAACATAACCTTGCCCAACAGACGTATGTAAGTTCGCAGGGTTGGGAAAAGGTTAAATCAGCTAAAAACAGTATCATAAAACTTATCGGCGAGTCATCATCAGAAATTCCGCCACAGGCCAACGGGCTGGTACTGGGAAAGAAAATTCTCGAGAACGCCATCGAACTTCAGAGCTCCCCTACCATGGAAGCCATCGAAGTTTTGAAAAGGGAGGTGAGGGAATTGTTTTAGAGGGTGCCGGCCCGTGACCGCATTGATTGATGATCCGGGGACAGTCTTGAAACCATCCTGCCCGCTACCTCTCCGACTCCCCTGAAGAGGATAACCCCGGGGCGATGTGCTTGTTGCAATCATTCCTGTTTCAATCGGGAGAAATCGATTTATAACCATTTACATACGGGGTCCTGCTTCCTTCTTTATACTAAATCTCCGGAAAAAAAGAAGGGCTGTCTCAAACAAACATTGAAACAGCCCTTAAAACCAGCCTTAACTTTTCGTACAAACAAGCCTGTTTATTTTATCATTTCCACACTTCGTTTCACGAAGTTAGTCAGGGCTTCACCTGTAAGCATGTTGTTGGAAAGGAGTGCCAGGTCGATGAGCTGACGGACCAGCTTGTTCTTACCGGCGAAGTCTTCCAGTGCATCCTTCCTTTTGCCCTCTATTTCAGCGATATCTTTAGAAAGATCTTCCATACGGTCGCGATCGGCTTGTGGAATTTCCTCTTCTTTCTTGTTTTCGGTTGCTTTCTTCAGCTTATCATTTTCTTCGTTAAGAAGTTTTTGCTTTTCATTCAGATCGGAGAGTTTCTTCGAAAGCTTTTTGTCTTTGTCTTCAACCAGTTTTTTTACCAGGGCGTGATCGGTGTTTACCACCAGGTTATAGCTGTCGGGCATCTTGCCATAAAAAGAATCCATTCCAGACATGGCCGACATGTCCTTCATCCTGCGCATAAATTCCGACTGGGTGATGATCACCGGGCTTTCCTGTTCGCCAAGTGATTCGTATGATACGGTGAAAACATTCTTTACAGGCACCTGGCTTTCAATCACAGTTGTTAAGTCATGTTTCTGGTCTTCAGGCAGATCCGATTCTTTAACCTCATCCTTTTCAATCAGTTTATCGACCACATCGGCGTCAACTCTGCTAAACCGGGCGTTGTTAAATTTTTGTTCTACGTGGTTGATAAAATGCGGATCGAGCTGGCCATCCATCTGCAGGACATCATACCCTTTGGCTTTGGCTTTTTCGATAAAACTATGCTGTGTTTGCATGTCGGTAGCATACAGGTACACCACTGTTTTGTTCTTGTCGGTCTGGTTATCTTTGATCAGCTTCTCATATTCCTCGAACGTGAAGTATTTGCCGTCGGTATTTTTCAACAATGCAAATTTTTCAGCGCGCTCATAGAACTTCTCATCGCTGATCATGCCGTAGGTGATAAAAAGCTTAAGATCGTCCCATTTTTTCTCGAAATCCTCCCTCTTGTCCTTAAAAATTTCCTCGAGCCGGTCGGAAACCTTTTTCATGATATGGTTGGATATCTTCTTCACGTTTGAATCACTCTGCAGGTAACTCCTGGAAACGTTCAAAGGAATATCGGGTGAATCGAGCACACCATGAAGCAGCGTCAGGAATTCGGGAACAATGCCTTCAACAGAATCGGTAACGAACACCTGGTTGCTGTAAAGCTGTATCTTGTTTTTCTGGATCTCAAAATTACTCTTGATCCTGGGGAAATAAAGGATCCCGGTAAGGGTGAAGGGATAATCAACGTTCAGGTGAATATTGAACAGTGGATCTTCTGCCATTGGATAAAGCTCATGGTAGAATTCATTATACTGCTGGTCGGTGACGTCAACAGGTTTTTCCGTCCATAACGGCTTGGTATTATTGATAATATTGTCTTTGCCTGTCTCCACTTCCTTGCCGTCTTTCCATTCGGTCTCCTTCCCGAAGGCTATTTCAACAGGCAGGAATTTGCAATACTTATTCAGGATTTCATCGATGCGGCTTTTCTCCAGAAACTCCTTCGATTCTTCATCAATATGAAGAATGATATCTGTACCAAAATGCTCTTTCTCCGTTTCATCCAGGCTATATTCAGGACTGCCATCGCAGACCCATTTAACAGCTTTGGCCTCTTCTTTGTACGATTTAGTGATCACCTCCACCTTAGCGGAGACCATGAAAGCGGAATAAAAACCCAGTCCGAAATGGCCAATAATGGCATTCCCCTGGTTTTTATATTTCGTGAGAAATTCTTCGGCACTGGAAAACGCGATCTGGTTGATGTATTTTTCAACCTCTTCAGCAGTCATCCCGATACCATGGTCGGAAACGGTTAGTGTTTTTTTCTTTGAATCCAGTTCAACATGGATGGTCTGATCGCCCAACTCACCTTTGAACTCACCCAGTGAAGCAAACGTCTTAAGTTTCTGGGTTGCATCTACAGCATTAGAAATCAGCTCCCTGAGAAATATTTCATGATCCGAATACAGAAATTTTTTAATGATCGGAAAAATGTTCTCGGTAGTAACATCAATTTTTCCCTTATGCATAGTTTTTTCTTTTTACATTAAACATATACGCAAGCGTTTTCAAAGTCTGTGCCATGGGGGTTGGACTGACAATTCGGCAGGCGGGGGAGGTAGTCGGTGATCCCGTTCCACTAAAGTTACACAGGACACGGTCAGTGATCGGAATTGAGACGGGACAATATAGTGGAGGTAGTGGGGACCACAGAGTGGTCATATTATCGCAGCCATGGTTACGTCCATGGGGCCCAAGGACGGTCGAAGTTATAGGCATGATATAAAGGTCGTTACCTCACCCCGGGTAGTTAAAAATTCCTGGCATCAACATCCTTTTCAAAGACAAAATCGCCGTTATCGAATCTGAAGCCGTCGTAAGAGCCATCTGGAGCGTAGAAACGGTAACTTCCCTTAAAGATGGCTTCCGGGGGAGCCGTATGGTCGAATACAATCATACCCAGTCTATCGTTGTATCTCAATGATGCCACTACCTCAGCAGAATATTCCAGGATAAAGCGTTTGACTGTTTTTTCAGGAAGGACAAAATTACCGCCGAAAACTGGATTATCGTCTTTGTCGAAAGTCAGGACTTCCAGAAGTTTCTTACGAGAATACTGACTGTTAAAGTCATAGCCGAAAAGCACATACCAGGTTTTTTTTCTTTTTTTAAAGGCATGGATACCATAGTAGATGCAGCCATACCAATGCGACACATCGACATTGGCAGCCGTTTCCGGGTTTTTAATTTGGGTATGGTGATCGTGAAGTTCGAAAAGTTCCACCTGCTGGTTTTTCTTTTTTCGACCGGTCAGATGCTGGATAAATCCATAATAGGAATATTGGCCGTTCTTACTTTCAAGGAACCATGTATAAACTCTAACCTTATTATCACCGGACCGGAATATCCCGGCATATTTAAGCTGTTTCCAGTCGTAATAAAAACTATCCCATGAAGTAAGCACGGTTCGGAATTGTTGAACAATCCGGTTATTAAGAGAATCCCTTGATGGTGAATCGGGAAGATTATAGAGCTTCTCAAAGGCCTGTGAGAGTTCGTCCCCGGCTTTTAGGAGTTCAGGGAATTCGGTTTGTTGCTGGCCCATAAGTGAAATGGCTGCAAAGAGGAGGATAATAAGAGCTGGGATCTTCTTCACTATATAAATTTTTGAAAAGAACGGAGAATTTACCGTATTATTGACTGGTAGCGGCACTTATTGCATCATTAATAAGTGTGCAGGCTTCCCTGATTTCGTCATGGGTAATTGTCAGAGGCGGGGATACTCTGATGGCCGTCTCACAAAACAGGAACCAGTCGGTCACGAAACCTTTTTCAGTGCCCTGTTCCACAACCTTAAGCATAAGGTCTTTGTCTCCAAGTTCAACTGCCAGCAACAAGCCATGGCCCCGGATTTCCTTTACAGCCGGATGGTTTATATATTTCCTGATAAGCATCTCTTTTTCAACAACCCGATCAACCAGCCTGTCGCGCAGGATGATCCGGAGGGTTTCGAGTCCTGCCGCGCATGAAACCGGGTGTCCGCCAAAGGTAGTAATATGACCAAGGACGGGATCATCTATGAATGTGGACATCATATCTCTGGAGGCAATGAAAGCGCCAAGGGGCATACCTCCGCCGAGGCCTTTAGCAAGAACGAGTATATCTGGTATAACGTCGTATTTCATGAATCCAAACAAGCTGCCCAACCTTCCGAAACCGGTTTGGATCTCATCGAATATCAGCAATGAGCCTGTCTCATTGCACCGTTTTCGCAGTGCTTGCAGGAAACCATCAGCGGCAGTTATCACCCCGGCCTCAGCCTGCATCACTTCGGCCACGACACAGGCTGTATTGGTGGTGATCTTCTGAAGGTCATCAAAATGATTGAACTCCATGTGGCGGATTCCCGGCACCAGAGGTCTGAAAGGTGTCTTAAAATATTCGTCCCCCAGGATACTCAGCGCGCCCAGGGTACTTCCGTGGTAAGCATTATGAAAAGCGGCAATCTCCGGCCTGCCGGTTACTTTTTTAGCCAGCTTAAGAGCGCCTTCGATGGCTTCGGCACCGCTGTTTACGAAATAAACATTATCGAGTCGGTCAGGGAGGTTTTCGGCCAACAGCCTAGCATATTCCACCTGCGGTGACTGGATGAATTCACCATAAACCATGACGTGCATATGGTGGTCGATCTGCGCTTTAACGGCAGAAACGATTTCAGGATGACCGTGTCCAAGGGTGGAAACATTGACACCGGATATCAGGTCAATGTATGGCCGGTTACCGGGGCCATAAAGATAAATCCCCTTTGCCGATTCAATCTCAAGGAGCATGGGCGAAGGGGACGTCTGTGCAATATGGTTCAGAAATAAAATCCTGTGTGAAACCATGTTAAGGATAATGTTAATACCTACTTGATAATCAAATTGATATCTTTCATTAATTTTTCCTTATATGATTTACCAATGGGTATATTCTTGGCACCGTCATCGGTTTTAATGATCACCGAATTATCTTCAATAACTTCAATAGTACTTGTATTAACGATATAGGAACGGTGTACCCGTGTAAATTTGGTTGACGGAAGTTTCTGTTCAATGGCCTTCATGGTAAAATGAATGGTATATTTTTCCTTGAAGGTATTGAAGATGACGTAATTCTCGAGGGCTTCGACCCAGAGGATATCTTCGTACTTCAACCGTACCAGGGTTGAATTCTTTTTAATAAAGATCTCGTCTTTTCCCAGAACGTCCATCTTGTTTCTTTCGAACCTGGCAAAGGCCTTATCAACGGCTTTATAAAACCGCGAGTAGGTTACCGGCTTAAGAAGATAATCGGTCACGTCATATTCAAAAGCATCGATAGCATATTTCCCTTTGGACGAAAAGATAATGATCTGGGGTGGATTCTTCAATGAATTAAGAAAATCAATGCCGCTCATCTCCGGCATTTCGATATCAAGAAAGATTAACTGGATATCGTCATCCTTCTTCATGACATTAATAGCCTCTACCGCATCTGAGAACGAATACCTCAGAACCAATCCCTCTGTCTTTTTTATGAATTCTTCCAGAATTCTTCTTGACAGTTTATCGTCGTCTATTATAATGCAATTCATTAAGTTCCCGTTTTATGGAGAAGAATTTAATTTTAATCAACAGAATCACCTGTTTGGTCAAAGATAAAAAATTATACGGATAAACAACAAACGGGTTTCAATTTTAACGGACCGAAAGTCTAATTTTTTCCTGTTAAATATTGTTTTTCAATAAAGTCTGCGTCCTTGATGGATTTCCGGAGCCATTGCAGTTTCAGGGCATCCCGTTCTCCAGGATTTAGTTTCCATTCAATGTCCGATTTATGTAACCGGGATACCAGGTCCTGGAGGGTCAGCGCTACAGATACGGAGATGTTGAAACTCTCGGTAAATCCGAACATGGGGATTTTAACAAATTCGTCGGCACAGGTTTTCACGGTTTCGGAGATACCGGTCAATTCAGTACCAAAGAAGATAGCCAGTTTTCCTTTATTGAGGTTAAGATCAGGGAGGGGTATTTCACTGGTATGCGGGGTAGTGGCCACAATGCGATAACCGTTTTCACGGAGGGTATTGATAGCCGCTAGTGTATTCTCTTCATCAGAGCCATACCTTTCAACCGTCAGCCACTTATCGGCGCCGAGAGCTACCTCGCGATCCATCTCAAACAGATTAGTGTTCTCAACGACGTGAACATCCTGGATGCCGAAGCAATCGCAGGTACGCACAACAGCACTGGCGTTCTGTGACTGGTAGATATCTTCCAGGACAACCGTAATGTAACGGGTGCGGTAATCGAGCACCTGTTCGAAGCGGGCCAGGCGGTTTGGTGTTACAAAGCCCGACAGATAATTGAGCAGATCATCCATAGGACTGAAAAAATACAAAAAAAAGGGAGCGTTGAAAAGGCTCCCTTCAAGGTAGGACAAATATTTTTTATTGAACAGCGTCACCCAATTCGCTCCCGGCTTTGAATTTAACCACCTTTTTAGCGCTGATAGTGATAGGAGCACCAGTCTGTGGATTTCTACCGGTCCTTGAATTTCTTTTGGATACTGAGAATGAACCAAAACCAACGAGTGCAACACGATCACCTTTTTTCAGGGCATCGGTTGTAGTTTTTACGAAAGCATCTAAAGCTCTTTTAGCATCAGCTTTTGTCAAATTAGCCTCGGCAGCAATTGCATCAATTAATTGTGCTTTGTTCATAATAAAAAATTTTTAGGGTTAGTAATCATTAAAGTGTCAAATCGTATACAAATATAGAGTATTTCTGATGTTTAGCAAATTTAGGCCAAAAAAAATGCGGTTTTGTTGAAAAAACAGCCTGATGTTGTAAAAATAACGTTAAAATATGCGGTTTAACTGGCCTTGCGGGGCTTTTTGACAGGTTTGGCAGAAGGGGAATTTAAAAAATTAAAAGCCCGGGGTTTCAATTTAAAAAAAAGTGTTACTTTTGCGCCCGGAGGAATGGCAGAGTGGTCGAATGCGGCGGTCTTGAAAACCGTTGTCCGCGCGAGTGGACCGGGGGTTCGAATCCCTCTTCCTCCGCCACCTATTTCAAACCCGATCAAATGGTCGGGTTTTTGTTTTGGCCGAACCGTTGAAAGCTTGCTTTCATAAAGGGAGAGCCGAAACAAAGAACAATTGCGAGCCTGCGAGTAATTGGTTTTGAAATAGGTGGCAGGCCCTCATTCATGTCTGCATATTGATAGCTATAATAATTTGTTTTACAGTGTTATACGCTGACATGGAAGATGCGTAATCATTGTGAAAAAGTCATGATAATGCG
>DASQZK010000455.1:0-13596 GCA_035638735.1 Bacteroidales bacterium | reverse complement strand
TCGATGAGGGCCGATATGGTTAACTCTTCGCCGGCAATGTGGGTCACCACATCGCGACGATAGATAACGATCTCGTTGCCATCCTTGACATAGTGGATGAACTGGCTGGAATCGAAAGGAGCACTCGTGTCTTTTAAAAGGTAGCTGTTCGAGATAAGAAACTGGTCTTCGAAGTGTTTGCCGACAAAATCATCATCCCGGTCTAAAAACAGCATCTTCTGAGCCGTTCGGTTTATATTTTTAATAATCCCGTTCGTATCAAGAATCATGATACCTACCGGAAACTGTTCGGTGATCATCTTCAGCTCAATGAGCTGCTGCTTCACACTGCTTCCCTGTTGCCCCCTGCGCCTGATCTGGAGAAGGAGGAAGAAAACAAGGACCAGCACTATCAGAAAACTGCCGATACCCAGTATAAGGTTCCTTCCCACGAAAATACTGAGCAGATGACCCGAATTCATTGTGAATATAATCCCAAGGTCGTTTTTGATAACGTTTAGCGGATAGTAAGCAGAAATAATCTCATATTCCTCCCCGTCTTCAATCAGAGTGTGATTCAACAGCCCTTCCCGTTCGGTGTTCAGACTGTCGGCAAGGATGTCAAGGCCCGTATATTTGAGGGTGTCCCGGTTGTTAGAAAAAAGAATTTCTCCTTTGGTATTCATCAGCCATTGCCATTGCATATTCTCAACACGGTAAAGGCTGAAAATGTAGGAGAGGTATTTTTCGAAGTTCATTTCAACCACGATGTTTCCGACCAACTCGTTCTGGTCAAAAAAGGGATAATAACTCAGGTAACGGCCGTTCTTTTTCTTGATAATATCGCGGGGTTCAAGATGGTTGTTTTTCTGTCGTGAAAATGTGTCAACCACAAATTCATCATTGTCATTAATATAAATGCCCAGGTAGCGGTTCTTGTTATCAAAAACGGAGATGTTGGTTACCATATCGCGGTACTTGGCATAAAAACTTTCCAGGTCACGCGTTACCAGATACATGACCTCCCTGTTTTTGAAGATCTTATGGGATTCTCCAATATAATTGAAAATGATACGGTTCAGATCACTTTCATAGTTAGAAATGGTCCTTTCCACGTGGTTCCCGCATAATTCTGTCTGACGCAGAAGGATGCTTTTTTGGAAATCAAGTTGTGATTTTCTGATCTGATTATAGAAATAGGTATTTAGCCCTACGACGAAGGCAAGAACGACGATAACAATAATGTAGATTCGTTTCATCAGGCTGATGCGGAATGTTTCAGGTCTTTTCTATTAGGGCTTATATATGGCGTCATCACAAACAATACGGAATAAAGTTATAAAAGTTCCTGGTCCTTAACGGTATTTCCCCCCTTCATCATCCATCATGTTGAGATAACTGAGGTATCTCGACTCGGTAATGGTTCCTTCCGCTACAGCCTTTATGACGGCACAACCGGGTTCATGCGTGTGGGAACAGTTGTGAAAACGGCATCCCGAAGAGGCTTTAAATATTTCCGGAAAATAATGAAAAAGTTCGTCTTTGCCGAAATCTATCAGGCCAAAACCTTTAATTCCCGGCGTATCAATGATGTAACCACCAAAAGAAAATTCATGCATTTCTGAAAATGTGGTGGTATGCCGACCCGACTTATTGGCAATCGAAATATCGGCAGTACGCAGATTTAGAGACGGGTCCAGGGTGTTGACCAGGGTCGATTTACCCACCCCTGAATTACCGGAGATTACATTGAGATGATTTGCCATCATCGACCGGATCTGGTTTGTATTGATTTTTTCTTTGGCCGATATCTCATAACAGGGATAGCCGATATCCCGGTATGTTTTCCGGAACCACGCCAATTCGGACCTGAGGGCCTCATCGTAGAGATCGGTTTTGTTAAAGATGAGGCTTACGGGAATGCTATATGCCTCCGCTGACACCAAAAATCTGTCGATAAACTCAGGAAACGTCCGCGGTGAAGTGAGGGTTACCATCAACCAGGCCTGGTCCACATTGGCAGCAATAAGCTGGTATTCTTTCGACAGGTTGGGAGACCTCCTGATGATATAGTTTTTTCGCTCCTCAATGTGCGTGATCAGCCCCGTTTCATTGTCGTCCTGCAGCGTGTAAGTCACCCTGTCGCCAACGGCTACCGGATTGGTGGCGCGAATGCCCCGGATACGGTACGTGCCCTTAATCTTACAGTTAACCAAAGACCGGTCGTCCCCCTTGACTGTAAACCAACTTCCTGTCGATTTTATGACAATCCCTGTATTCAATTTTCCTTAAATTAACATCTGACCGGTAATAAATTGTATTGAAGGTATTACTGTTCGTTATTTCCCTCTATCTTTCAAGCCCATGGCCTGACGGATCACTCTTGTCCATATCGTGTAACCTTGGGCATTCATGTGAACACCGTCGTTGACAAATATCTCTTTCCTCAGCTTCCCGTCTTTATCAAACATCGGCGTCGACACGTCAACGTAGGTAACATTCGGGTACTCCGAGGCAAGAGCCTTCAAGGTTTTATGTTCAGTCTTGTATTTATCCCACAGCTGCATACGGGCTATAGCCGGTTTTGGTGAAAGTATGTAAATGCGCGTGTCGGGCCGGGCTTCAAGGACCCTGTCGATAAATTGCTTTACATTATTCCGGACCTTCTCCTCCGAATATCCCCGGGGCACATCGTTGTCTCCTTCATAATACACAATGGTTGCCGGTTTATAAGGAAGTACAATCTTGTCCATGTACATCAGGGCTTCTTCCGAGGTAGATCCGCCAAAGCCCCGGTGGATAATTTTCAGCCCCGGGAAATCCTGTTTCAGGGTATTCCATTTCCTGATACTCGAACTTCCGATAAACAACGTACCGTCGGAGGGGGGTGCAGACAGGCGGTCTTTCATCACGAAATTACGGATTTCAACATCAAACGGTTTTCTAACCGTGTTGACATACAGCCGGGGAGCAATATACAAGTCGTGGAAACCAACTGGCTTCCCGTTGATGTAAACCATCAGTGTGTCGTGATCGAAATCAAGAACATCGTCACCAAACTGAAGACTATCTGGCCTCCAGACTTCCTTAGTGGCGGATGTGGTTTCAAGTATCCTGCTTCCATTACGGCTGATCTGGATCTTATCTCCCGCTACCGCACCAAAAATGAACATGCTGGCTTTTTTGTCGTCGGTGATATATACATCGGAAGTTCCTGCCAAAGTGGTGTTTTCATTCTCAGTGAAAACAACCTTGTACATGGCAAATGAATTCAGGTAACTATGACCGAGGTTATACCAGATGACCTGGTTTTTTTTCTTACTGCCCTTTGTGTCGGCATCGTCAACATAAACCTGCAGGGCCATGGTATTATTAAGTCCGGGGTCAATGCCAAGGCAAAGCGGGTTGACCACGATTTCCCAGGTGGTGTGGCCGCCGTTTTGAACGAAGGCCGAATGAATGACAGGCTTAATTGCAAGGAGTGCGGGTGTCTCACGGAAATCGTTGATCCTCACAACCGGTTGTCCGTCATTTCCTTTCCGGGCAATAAAACTCAGCTGCAAAATATCACTTGACCCACGAAAAGGAGAAAGGAAGAGTTCAATAGCATCGGCCGTCCATGGTGCGGTGGTATCAATAACCGTTCTATTATCGGTAACATCGAGGGCAACGAGCAGACCTTCGTCATTCCAGGCTGTCCTGAGGCTTGCCTGCAAGTCGCCGGGTTGGGGGTATTCACCCAGAGCATTCGAATACAACCTGGTGGCCCCGATTTTCGACCATTCGGTGAGGCTGCCGTCGGCTTTGAAGTCCTGGAGCCGTGGGACAGAAATAGCAATGTTTCTCGTTGTTGTGGTTCCCTGGCAGGACACGAGCATGCCCAATAATGAAATAAAAAGAACCAGATTTAGCATTACAGTCTTTTTCATGGAGCTGTATGTTTTAGCTTTTTTGAATTACATGTTATATGCAGATGCCGGCGCAGCCATAATCGGCTGAAATAACGTAAGCCCCACCCCAACGCTATAAACAAAGTGAACAGTCCGGTTAATGAGGATCTGCACCAGTTGAGTGTTTGGAGGGCTTCCTGCAATTAGGTTCAAAAATAATCATTATGTTTAATGAACAAGACGATAACAGAGATTTTAATCACCGCCCCGGAGCCCGGGAGACCTGCTCATCGATCTGTTTTCCGGAGGAATAGCAGGCGGACAATGGTAATACGGACAAAAATTCATATTTTTACATTTACCCAGCAGTCTCAAATTTTAAACTATTACCAATGAAAAAATGTATACCCCTATTTATCTTTATCCTGTTTGGCTCTTCATGTCAGACTCCTCAGCCGGCACCCAAGCAGACCTTCAGTCCCGAATATCCTTTTCTGGATTACCGTCTCCCGCTCGAAGACCGGGTAAATGATCTTGTTTCCCGTCTCACTCTGGAAGAAAAAGTGGGACAAATGATGTATACGGCTCCGGCAGTAGAGCGGCTCGGAGTGCCGGCCTACAACTGGTGGAATGAATGTCTACATGGTGTGGCCAGGAACGGCCGGGCTACCGTTTTCCCGCAAGCCATTGGAATGGCCGCCACATTTGACGATAGCCTGATAAGTGCCATTTCATCAGCCATTGGTGATGAAGCCAGGGCAAAATTCAGAATTTCCACCGGTATCGGAAACCGCGGTCAGTACGCCGGACTGACCTTCTGGACACCGAATGTAAATATTTTCAGAGATCCACGATGGGGCAGGGGCCAGGAAACCTATGGCGAAGATCCGTATCTTAGCGCTACAATGGGCTCGGCCTTCGTAAAGGGACTTCAGGGTGCTGATGACCGTTACCTTAAAGCTGCTGGTTGTGCTAAACATTTTGTTGTTCACAGCGGACCCGAAAGACTGCGTCATGAATTCAATGCAGTCGCTTCACCCAAAGATATGAATGAAACATATTTCCCGGCTTTTAAGGCCCTGGCCAATGCCGGCGTTGAAGGATTTATGTGTGCTTATAACCGGACCAACGGCGAGCCCTGCTGTGCAAGCCCGGAACTCCTTACCGACGTGCTGCGCGAAGAATGGGGGTTCAAAGGCTACATTACATCCGACTGTTGGGCCCTCAGAGATATTTTTGAAGGGCATAAGACAGCGCCTACAGCAGTTGAAGCCGCTGCAGAAGCTTTTAATAGTGGGGTTAACCTGAACTGTGGAAACGTGTTTGATCCCTACCTGCGCGATGCTGTAAAACAAGGCCTCGTTAAAGAGACGGATATAGATTCTTCGCTACGGATACTTTTAAAAACCCGGTTTAAGCTCGGCTTGTTTGACCCTGAGGGCATGAACCCTTACGATTCTATTCCCGATTCGGTTATCAATTCAAAAAGCCATCGGGCACTGGCTCGCAAAGCAGCCTGCGAATCGATGGTGATGCTTAAAAATGACGGTGTTCTTCCTTTAAATGACAGCATAAGGTCATTGTATGTGGTAGGTCCGAATGCCGCAGACATTGAACCTCTCCTTGGGAATTACTATGGTGTGAGTGGCGAAATGGTTACATTCCTGGAAGGCCTTGTCGCGAAGGCAAGCGCCGGAACAACAGTAGAATACAAACAGGGATTCCTTCTCGACAGTGAAAAGCCGAACCCTATCGACTGGTCTACCGGGGGCGCTGCCGACGCCGACGCTACAGTGATCGTTGCCGGTATTTCAGGTCTGATTGAAGGGGAGGAGGGCGAAGCTATCGCCTCGCATCATTATGGCGACCGGTTTGATTATGGTTTACCCGATAACCAGGTTGAATATATTAAAAAGATTTCCAAAGTAGGTGATAAACCGCTTATCCTGGTCCTAACGGCTGGAAGTCCGCTGGATGTGGCAGAGGTCGCACCTCTTGTCGATGCTGTCATTTATGCCTGGTACCCCGGGGAACAAGGAGGGAATGCCCTGGCTGACGTTCTGTTCGGCGACTACAACCCGAGCGGACGACTACCCATAACCTTTCCTGAATCGTTCGATCAGCTGCCACCATACGACAATTACTCAATGGAAAACCGGACCTACAGGTATATGAACGGTGAACCGGCTTATCCTTTCGGATTCGGAATGAGTTATACTACGTTCGATTATGAATCGGTTGTCGTTGGAAATCCGGATATTACCAGTGGAGATAAAGTGCTGGTAACCGTCAAGCTTAAAAACACGGGCAAACGCGACGGCAACGAAGTCGTACAGCTTTACTTGACCTACCCCGATGCCGTCAAAAAGGCCCCTCATTCTTCCCTTATCGCTTTCCGGAAAGTGGATATTAATGCCGGCGAGGAAAAGGTACTCGAAATTGAACTTGCTTCCGACGATTTCAGAATTTATGACGAAGCCGGGAATGCCATTCTCCTGCCGGGAAAATATACTCTCGTGGCTGGCGGCGCCTCACCCATGAAACGAAGTGAAGAACTTGGAAAAAAATTCGTTAAGACAGATGTATCGGTTCAATAACCATTGAATGCTGTATGGACTTGCCATCAATGGTTTATTGCAACCTGTATTTTGATGGCTGTCGTTGGTGAATGTCATCTGAAAGGCTTATGATATAAGAAGCTTTCTTTGGCTTTCAGAAGCCCGGCACAGGAACAAAAAACAGTGTTGACGAAGGGCGGACATATCTCAGTCCCGACCATGAGGGTATTCAAAACATGAAGCCGGCATCAGAATGTTGGTCAGGCAAAATACATCAACGTAACGGCCAGGTCAATTGGTATAGTCCATTGGACAGATAATAGATACGCAATAAAAATGGGGTCAAGTGCCGGGTGGGCGGAAGGGCCTGCTAATGGAAGAATTCTTCGAGACCGCCGAAATAGTATTGATCCCACCCGCTCTTCATGTCGTCGAAAGCATCATCGGGGATGTTTATCTGTGTCAGTTCAACGTCGGTGTAGATCTTGTTCTCACGTAACTTGATGGTGACGATTGATTTTTCTTCCTGATCGCCAAAAAACCATTCCTGGACAATTTTTTCATTCGGAACAAATTCCAGGTTGGTACCGGTAATGTCACCATCGAACAATGAAAATTCAGTACCGGCCTTCTCTTCCATCTGGACTTTGGCCCCGGTCCACAACGCAATGGCAAACGGTTTGACCAGTGCGTTGTAAACTTCTTCAGGGGTGGCTTTTATCTTGTAGTATTTATGATACGTTTTCATTGTTATGTGTTCTTTTTTGTAAAACTAATAAAATGTTGTCAATTTTCCACCATGCCGGATATTCACACTTCATCATAATCCGGTTAAGAAGGGGTCAGGGCTGTTCCCTGCCGCGTTTAATCAGGACTCCCTCGTGTCGCTAATATTGTTAGCCCTGAAAGAGAGCAGAAAAAGAACAAAAGTAACAGCAGCCAGAATAAAAACAGAGGGATTATAGCTATTGGTCATGCGGTTTGAAACACTGAAAAGAAATGGTCCGAGCGCACTACCAATAACCGTCCAGCTCATGGCGAAGCCTGAAATTTGTCCAAGATGTTTCACACCGAAAAAGCGTGGCCAGGTAATGGCCATCAGAATACCGAACATGCCATTGGAGATGCCGTTCCCGGCTATAATTAGGGGAATTCCCACCGGGGAACCCAGGGTTATCATGCCGGCCATTGAAAGTAACAGGCCAACCAGGTTGAGGGTGAGAAGATATTTCAACCGCATATAATCACTGGCCCAGCTGCTGAAAAAGGTGAATGGAACAGCTACGAATGCCGTCGGAAGGAAGATGGAAACAGCCTTCTCGGCATCGAAACCATAGTGTGCAAAGATGGACTCAACCTGGAAGGTATATGCCGTGAGGTAAAGGGCGTTCATCGTGAGAGTCAGGTTAAAAACCCAGAACGAGAACGTCCTGACCGCCTCACTCAGAGTGTAATCTTTATCAGGAGTGGATTTAAATTTCTTTTTGGCTGTGATTTTTTTTTGCCGCCCGTCGGGAATCAGGCCGGCATCCTCGGGATTGTCCCTGAAAAAAGTAAAAGCAAAAATGACAAAAACCACACCGCTAATCACAGCCATGTAAATCCAGGCATGACGCCAGCCTGAAAAATCGATCATCTTTTGAATAATTCGCGGTGAGTAAGAGAATCCAAAAGCAGTAAAAATTCCCAGGAACGAATTGGCAAAACCCCGCCGCTGATCAAACCATTTCATGACCATGTTGCGCGAGGTCATTGTGAGGACACCCTGGCCGAAAAAACGAATACCAAAGAAACCAAGGACCATCAACACGAAAATCACCACACCACTGTTAAATCCGGGAAAGATTCTGACAAGGAATGAGGCAATAACATCCACCTGGGTCAGGTAAATCAACATCACGCCAAGGAAGAACCCGGCAAAGATGGCGATTATCCGTGCACCCATCCTGTCGTATAGCGTGCCAGCATGTGTAATAATGAAACCACTGGCCGCTGTGCCAAGCAGGTATGCTGTACTAAGACTGACCCTGCTCATCGACAGGTCGCGGATAAGATGATCTGTGAATACAGACACGCCCATGGTCTGCCCGGGAATACTCATAATGACCCCGATAATGCCTGCAAACAGGATAATCCAGCCGTAGAAAACCGGGGACCGTCTTGGGTTAAAGGGTATGTTGACTGGTATTTTCATCATAATGATTGCAAAGAAACGGAAGATAAATGATATTGAAAGCTGCCGGGAATAATTCTTTTACCAATCAGGCGATAATTTTAACGAGCGTATATCACGGGGTTACCAAATCTTCATCCATAAGGTTATGGAAAAGGGCTGAACGAGTATAATACTGGGGCTGGCTTCTGTTTTGAAAAACAAAGATGTGTATAAATATTACACATACGGTGTGTATTATTTACACAATAGGTGCATTAATGGCCTTTTGATTAAATATGGCTGGATATGTGGCACAAATATCATTTGAAAATAGTGAATTTGGGATATTTACCGGCAAATCATAATAGAGATGATCCGTTTCTTTTCGTATTCAATCCGGGAGGTCTTGTTGTCTCGTGCTGACTATCAGTTATTTAACATAATTCATGCGACTACCCTAATTTGGAAATGCGTAACCGAGTCTTCGCTAAAGAATCAGCTTTGATCTTCGACCTCGATTTTCACGATCTGGTAACCCCTCCAGACTTCAATGGCGGCAAAAATGATTCCGGCGAAGACGAAAATCATGCCGATAAGAAAAATAATAATGACCAGCCAGTTCAGATTAGAAGGGTCCGACACCTTGTTGAACCCGATCATCAGTGATGACACAATGAAGAAGGCAACGGCCAGTGAGTAGGAGAAGACGGCATTTCTAACCAGGACTATTCTGGACGAAAGTTTCTCTATCTGAAGATCAATGCTAAGATGTCTTTTATTCAGGCCTTGCAGGTGTTCTTTTTCGTATTTAAATGTTCTTCTTTCCTCGTTGAGCAACCTGATACGGTTGACGATAAGCGAGTATTTGTTGTTCATGCCCAGTAGTAAGAGACCGCAAGCCGAGATCATTAAGCCCGGTGCCAGCATAATTTGAATAAGCCCTGCTGCCGAATCACCCATTTTATCTTTTTTTGCAAAGATACAGAGAACAACTGTATGAAAGAAGATGTCCTGGCCCAATACTGTTTTTTTTAGCGAAATATCACCAATAAGCAAACAATCCGTATGAACATATAATCACAAAAAGAGGATGTCTCACTAGTATAATTGCTAAGCCATTTTCTAAAGGACCGTAATTGCAGATTATACTATTGAAACACCCTCCTGGTTTTCCGGGTTACCCCTGTTCTGGTTACTTTTTTTTATCGAGAGCAAAATTGATCGGGAAGATATACTGAACCTTGACAGGTTTGCCGTCTTGTTTACCCGGTTCCCAGTCGGGACTGGAGCTTATGACGCGCAGGGCTTCTGCATCAAGAGCCGGATCAACACCTTTGACAGCTTTGACGTCCACAACCTTTCCTTTGGAATCGATGGCAAACTGCACCATTACTTTGCCAGTGATGCTACTATCAATGGCGCTTTGTGGATAATGAAGATTCCCGGCAAGGTATTTCCGGAATTCAACAGCGGCATCGCCTCCATTAAATGTTGGCATTTCATCAACCATAGTGTAAACTTTTTCATCCATGGCCTGTGTATCCTGTTGGCTTAGGTTGCTGTTATCCTTCTCGGTGCATGAAAAGGCCAGGACCAGTAAAAGGCTTAACGGGATCAGAAGCAAAATTTTCCAGTTGTTTCTGCTGACATTTTTATCTTTATTCATCATGGCTATTCGGTTTTTAATAAGTGAATAATTGAAATGATTGGTTATTGAGAGTGAAGCGCTTCCTATAAGATGTTCCAGGAGGGTGATCTGGTAACGTTTGAGATCAAATCCTTTTGCCAGGGCCCCTTCATCGGCCAGGTATTCATGCACGTTCCTGGTTTCAGTCCGATACCACCATACCAGGGGATTAAACCAGAAAACACAGGTGATGATCTCGATGAAAATAACATCGATAGTGTGCAACTGCCGGGCATGGATTTTTTCGTGGGCAATTATTTTTTCCCTGTCTTCCCTGCTGTTTGTCATACCGATGAAAATGTCTTTAAAAAATGAAAAACTGACATTATGATCAGAAAGATGGTATATCGTAAGCCCGTCAAGGACCTGTGACCTGAGATTCCGGGCTGTTATTTCGACTGTGATGACCTGATAAAGGATGCGTATTGCAAGAAAGCCAGCCACCATGAAGTAAGTCAGAAGCAGGACCGGAATAATTGAAAATGTCGTACCATCGCGGATAAGCCGGAATCCGTTGCTGTAAACGGTAAGCTCATCACTCACAATGGACGGCAGCCTGACGGACTGGCTGGCAATATTCATGTCTGCGAAGGGAAGGATGAAAGAAGCTGAAAGAGCTATGAGCAGATAGATCCGCCTGATCCTGAAATTGACATCATTGAGTAATACCAGCCGATAGGCCAGGGCAAACAGTACTAAAGCCAACGCCGATTTTAACGTGTATAGCAAGAAATCATTCATTGTTGTTCCTTTTTAAGATTCTCAAGCATTTTGATGATATCATCGGCCTCCTTAATATTGATCTTATGATTAGAGGTGAAAAATGAAACCAGCTGCCGCGCTGAATTGCCAAAATAGTTCTCAACCATGTCGTTCATTTTGAACCTGGTATACTCTTTTTTGCTGACCAGCGGATAATAACGGTGTGATTTTCCGAATTCTTCATGCGCCACAAAACCTTTTGTTTCCAGTATCCTGACGATGGTTGATACCGTATTGTAAGCCGGTTTTGGTTCTGCTATTTCACCGATGATGTCCTTCACAAATCCACGTTCTATGCTCCACAGGATTTGCATGATCTGTTCTTCTGCTTTGGTCAGCTCTTTCATTTGATACTTTATTTATGACAAATGTATAACTAAAAAGTTAGTTTGTCAACTAAAAGCTTAGGTAATTGTAAAAACAAAAAAAAATAATTGAATCAGACTGGTTTTGTCCAGTGCTGAGGTCGAATAACGGGAAGGTTCCCCAACGTGTTATAAGCTGTTGCCCTTATCTCATAGATGCGCAAAATGGTGCAGACTCACGCCATACCTTTACAACTCTCTCCCGGGTAACCCACTATCCATCACATTCTGCCCAAAAGGAAATAGGTCCAGTCGAATGGATTCCACTTATCGGCTTTATGTTTTGATTCGGAAATCACGTTGAAATCATTGAAATCTATTTTCGGATAAAATGTGTCTCCTTCTGCTTCTGTTTCAATGACGGTAATATAGATACGGTCAACAATACCGAGAGTTTGTCTGTAAATTTCTCCTCCGCCCACAATGAACGTTTCCTCCTCGCCCATCTCACGGGCCATGGAAACAGCGTCGTCTATTGAATGTACAACGGTTGCATCCGGAAGACTGAATGATTTGTCGTGGGTGATCACAATATTTGTCCGGCCCGGGAGAGCATTTTTATTGGCCAGGTAGTTTTTTCTGCCCATAATGACAGCGTGTCCGTAGGTAACATCGTCAAAATACCTGGCATCAGACGGCATCCGCCATGGCAGCTTGTTATTCTTTCCAATTATAAAATTCCTGGATACGGCTACAATATGTGAAAGGATCATACACGGGCTTTTCATGTAAAAATACATGCATTCTTTGTTGTAGTCAATTTTTTCTTGTTAAAGTGGGGGAGTGAAGAAGTTGTCGGGTTATGGAGTTGTCGGGTTATGGACTTATAAGAAATCTGCTCTTTGGTCTGCTACTGGATCCTTTGCTGCTTTATTGAGGAAGGATGCCGGAACAACTCTGAAGCACCCTTGAAAATCACCCTATATACGGCTGTATTATTTAGAACGGAATGATCATCACGTTTGTGAACGCCTGTTATCTAGTAATTAAAGCCGACATCTTATTTAGATCAAATATGAATTTACTGGTAGCCGATAAAATAGTTAATAGATTGTTATTGTAATCACAATAAACCAATATCTTTACAGCATGGTGTTGTTATAAATATAACAACACGACAAAAACAAAGTTTTAACCACGTAAAAATTAATTAGTTATGCCGGTAAAGGAAAATCTTGTACAAGAACTTGCGGATAAATACGGAAGGTCCAGGGAAAGCCTTCTTCCGATTCTCCAGGAACTTGTCGACGAAAACCATTTTCTGGATGAAGCCTCAATGGTGGAGGTTGCCCGGGAATTGGATATTGCTGCCGCAGAAGTTTACGGGACGGCCTCTTTTTATTCTTTTTTAGATACCGAGGAAAGAGGGGAGTACATCATCAGGGTATGCAAAACAATCAGTTGCGCCATGAAAGGGAAAATTGATGTTCTTCAAACCATCCAGGACACTCTGAAAATTAAGGTTGGCGAAACCACGTCGGACAAAAAGTTCAGTTTACTTGAGACCAATTGTATAGGATGGTGTCACAAAGCCCCGGCGATGTTGATAAACGACACACCTTACACTGAACTTACGCCGGCAAAGGTAACGAACATATTACAGGAATATCTTAAAAAGTAACGAATGAATCATGGTTGATAATGCGGAGACACCTGCCGGAAGAATAGTTTTTCTTCCTGTTGCGCCCAAAGGCACACTCCGGTCAACCCTCAAAATTAAAGGGAATGAAAACAGCAACATTAAAACGCGTTGATCTCATATTCGAAAAATGCAATACCAAGGAGATCCTTGAAAAAGCTTTTAAGATGAAGCCTGAGCAGATAATAAAGGAGATTCTTGATTCCGGACTTCGTGGCCGCGGCGGGGCAGGTTTCCCCACCGGTCTGAAATGGAAATTCACAGCCGCGGAAAAGGATCCTCAAAAATTTATCGTCTGTAATGCAGATGAAGGCGAACCCGGAACATTTAAAGACCGGCAGATACTTGATGAAGTTCCAAGGAAGGTTTTTGCGGGCATGGCTATAGCCAGTAAGGCCATAGGCTCTACAACAGGATACATCTATCTCAGGGGTGAATATAAATTTCTCCTTCCCAAGCTTAAGGAGGAACTGGATTTGTTCCACAGCCTTCTCAAGGAGCTTGGACATAATTTTCATATTCATTTTCGTCTGGGCAGCGGGGCATATATATGTGGTGAAG
>DASQZK010000454.1:0-2355 GCA_035638735.1 Bacteroidales bacterium | reverse complement strand
CCCAGCTTTGTTTTGAGCATGCCCAGAATATCATTGTATCCCATTATCCAGCAGGATATACTATCGCATACGAGGATGACATGTTTCCCGACCGGTTTCCTGTATATCAGGCTGTAAAAGGTGGCTACATTTTCAAGCTCTGCGGTTGAAACCTCAAGAATTTCGGCAATGTCAGCCAGAGCCTCATCGGAGACCCACCTGCGGTTGTCCTGGACGATCTTAAGGGCTTCTATGCTCGCCGCACTTTTAACCGGGAACTTGGTCATTTCCTTTTCTATGAGTTCTTTTTCTTCTTTTGAAAGCATCGCTAACTGTTTTTATTTATCGGTCAATATCTGCCAGCACAAAATCAACACTTCCCAAAATGGAAAGCAGGTCGGCTACCGTATAACCCTTACTGATGTATGGAACCATTTGCATGTGGGGGAAAGACGGTGTCCGTATCCGTGTCCTGTATGAAGACGTGTTACCATTGCTGGTCAGGTAATAGCCGTATTGTCCTTTCGAAGATTCAATGCCGGCATAAGCTTCTCCTTCGGGGATGACGGGGCCCCATGTTTCGTTGAGAAAATGGGTAATAAGGGTTTCAATATCATACATGGTTTGTTCCTTGCGTGGTGGCGTGCTCAGGTGATGATCCGATTTATAGGGGCCGGCCGGCATATTATCCATGCATTGCTTAACGATCCTTAAGCTCTGCCTCATTTCTTCTATACGCACCACCGAACGGTCGAAGCCATCACCGTTGACCATGACGGGAATATCGAAATCAAACTGGTCATAACCCGAGTACGGTCTTTTCTTTCGCAGATCCCATTCAAGCCCGGTAGCTCTCAGTCCGGGGCCGGTAACTCCCCATTCTATGGCTTCACTGGTATCATATACCCCGATACCCTTTGTCCTGTCGCGGAAAAACCGGTTACGCATCACAATTTTATCATACTGTTTTAACCTCGCCGGGAAATAGTCGAGGAATTCTTTAATATGTTTCTCCCATCCTTCAGGCAGGTCCTGAGCTACACCGCCAATACGAAACCAGTTCGGGTGCATCCTGGCACCGCATATATCCCCGATGATATCGAGAATTTTCTCCCTGTCGGTAAACATGTAGAACACCGGCGACATCATGCCCACGTCTTGGGCAAACGTTCCGTACCAAACCAGGTGGCTGGAAATACGGAAAAGTTCCGCCAGCATAATCCGGATCACATTAGCCCGGTCGGGGACGGTAATGCCGGCAAGCTTTTCAACAGCCTGCACGTAGGCCATATTATTGAGAACGCCCGCCAGGTAATCGATACGGTCGGTGTAGGGTATAAAGGTATGCCACGACTGTCTTTCCGCCATTTTTTCGGCTCCTCGGTGGTGAAAACCAATATCGGGAACCACGTCAACGATGTCTTCACCACTCAGCTGCAAGACCAGGCGGAGCACACCGTGCGTTCCCGGGTGCTGGGGACCAACGTTCAAAAACATGAAATCCGAGTCTTCACTCTGGCGTTTCATGCCGAATTGCCCAGGATCGAATTGCAGATTGTCCTGTTCCTGCTCCTGGAGATGGTCGGTGAGATCGAAGCCTGGCATGTTGGTGGCCCGTGCCGGATGTTCCTTCCTGAGAGGATGACCTTCCCACGATGCCGGCATCAGTATACGTCGCAGATCGGGATGACCTTTAAAGGTAATGCCGAACATATCGTACATTTCACGCTCGTACCAGTTGGCCATCGGCCAGATGTCGACAATGCTTTTCATCTCCGGGAAATCACTGTCGAGGCCTGTTTTTATCCGCAGATCACAGTTACGTTCGAAGGAAAGCAGATGATAGACAAGGATGAACGGGTACTCCGGTCTCTGGCCATTCGCATGATAAGCCCTCATATCAATGGCGGTAATATCGTAGAGCATCGGAAACGGCCGGGGAAAACCGGTCTTCAGTTTAGCAAGTACCCCGGGCACGTTTTCTTTCCGGACGAAAACGGTAAGGATCTCATCTTTGGTTTCAACCACTGAGATGGCCTTCTTTCCGAAGGCTTCATACAGATCGTTTAGTAATTGTTCGTGTTCCATCCAGGCATATATCAGTTTAAGTGAGTTTATCGGGCGAAGAAATGTTTTTCATTTTCATCCTGTCATCATGTTTCAGGTCACGCATCGATCCGCCTTTGGGTTTGATAATACCCTGCGGGCCTGCCAGCCAGCTTAGCGGCCTTTTTTCTTTCCCCACCTGCTCGCGAAGCATGACCAGACCTTCCATAAACACATCGGGCCGTGGCGGACAACCGGGAACGTAAACATCTACAGGCAGGAACCGGTCCACACCCTGTACCACACTGTATATATCATACATGCCTCCAG
>DASQZK010000453.1:0-7746 GCA_035638735.1 Bacteroidales bacterium | reverse complement strand
GGTACGAGTACGAAAGTGCGGTGCTCTTCCAGGGGTTAGGGGTAGGGGCCGGCGAGGGTAGGACTATAAGACTTTGTAACTATGCGGATTGTACATGAATGAGTATGGAGATCAGGGGCAAATTGTATAATATTTACACATAAGTGTGTAATATTTACCTATTCTCAAAGCTGGTATTGCTACATCACTTCTCAATCTCTCTCATTGTAAGGTCGCACTGTTGCCTTATTGTACCGTCGTATCATCATACAATTGTATCCCTCAATTTCTTAATGCTCTAAGTGTCCGTTGTTGTGCCTTAGCGGTTAAAAAAACCTTCGTGTCTTCCGGAAAAGATCCCGGGAAAGAAGAGCCTCACCCGGGATCGCTGGTTAAAGGTTGGTTGATTTAACACTTTGATTGATCGACAAATGCGTTAAATGCCTTTTTTACTCCTGTCTTTTATTATTTCGTTGCTGAAATCATTCTTTGCCTTGTGGCCTTTCAGAGGCAGGACCTTCTGATGGATGGCATCGATGATCCATTCGGGTTGCGGGAAGAAATAGTCCTCGAGTTCATGGGCCGGGGTGATCCAGTTTCTGGATCCCACGACCACCGGTGGAGCATCGAGATAGTCGAAGGCCAGCTCGGTGATGGTTTCGGCAAGGTCTTTCAGGAATGACCCGCGTGCAGAGGCATCGCCAGTGACCACGACACGTCCTGTTTTCTTCACCGATTCGATAACAGTGTCGTAGTTAAACGGAACGAGAGACCGGGCGTCGATGATCTCGGCCGAGAGCCCGAATTTTTCCTGTAGCGTGTTGGCAGCTTCCAGGGCACGGTAGAGAGTGGCACCAATGCTAAGGATTGTAATGTCGCTGCCATTACGTTTCACATCAGGTTCACCAAGCGGGATTTCATAATATTCTTCAGGTACGCCACCTTCGTGGAACTGTTCGCCCACGTCGTAGATGCGCTGACTTTCGAAGAAAATCACCGGGTCGGTACCTTGCAGGGCAGAATTCATAAGGCCTTTGGCATCATAAGGGGTAGCCGGGAAAACGACTTTCAGGCCGGGAATATGAGCTACCAGCGATGTCCAGTCCTGCGAATGCTGGGCTCCATACTTAGATCCGACCGACACCCGGATTACCACCGGCATCTTGATGATGTTTCCGCTCATCGACTGCCACTTGGGAAGCTGGTTGAATACTTCGTCACCCGAACGGCCCAGGAAGTCGCAGTACATGATTTCGGCTACCACGCGGCCGCCGCACATACCGTATCCGATGGCTGTGCCCACGATGGCCCCTTCGGAAATGGACGAGTTGAAAAGCCGGTTGTAGGGGAGGGCTTCGGTGAGGCCCCGGTATACAGCAAATGCGCCTCCCCAGTCGCGGTTTTCTTCTCCATAAGCAACCAGAGTGGGGTCTTTATAAAATCGGTCTGCAATAGCCTCAAAGATACCATCCCTCAGCTGGAAGGTCTTGATTTTGGACACCGGCTTTCCATCTTTATCGAAAGCAAAGCGCTCCCGTTTCTGAATCTGTTTTACTCTCGGATTATCTTCCAGAGGCATCAGTACTTCCGGTTCGCGGTCTTCCATCTTGTCGACCGATCCGTTTGAGAACATCATGTCCCCGATAAGCTCTGGATGGCTGTCGAGGTTCATCCTTGGTGACACATTGTCGTCGATGGATAAGGTCATGGCTTTTTTTATAAGCCCTGTGACCTCGTTTTGCAGCGAGCTGAGTTTAGCCTCATCAAGTAAGCCTTCATTCATCAGGTCATGTGCGAACGAGGCGAGTGAATCCACTTTCTGCCAGGCTTCAATTTCTTCTTTAGAGCGGTACGATGACGCATCGGAAGGGGAGTGGCCGGTAAAGCGGTAGGTGAGTGTGTCGAGGAGGACTGGCCCGTTCCTTTCTTCGAGTATTTTTTTCTTTCGTTTAAACGCATCGATGACGGCCAGGGGGTTATATCCGTCAATTCGTTCGGCGTGCATCATGTCGGGATTGACACCGGCACCTACCCGGGCCAGGATATCGTAGCCCATTGTTTCACCCCGTGTCTGTCCGCCCATGCCGTATTGGTTATTCATAAAGTTAAAGATGATGGGCATGCCTCCCTGGAAGTCACCTTTCCACAGTTTTTTAAACTGGTCCATGGTGGCGAAGCTGATCCCTTCCCATACCGGGCCGCAGCCCATGGAAGCGTCGCCAATATTGGCCACTATGATACCAGGTTTCTTATTCACCTTTTTATAGAGGGCAGCACCAACGGATATATCGCCCGATCCGCCGACGATGGCATTGTTGGGGTATACGCCGAAGGGGGTGAAAAAAGCGTGCATGGATCCGCCGAGTCCGCGGTTGAAACCGGTTTCACGGGCGAAGATCTCGGCCAGCGTTCCGTAAAGCAGGAAGTCAGTTGCCAGTTCTTTTACGTTACCGGTGAAGTCTTTTTCAATGACCCGCAGGATCATGCCATCGAAATGATTCTTCATGATCTGCATCAGGGACTCGTCGTCGAGCTGGTGGATAGCACTCATGCCTTTGGCCAGGATCTCGCCATGGCTGCGGTGCGAACCAAAAATATAATCTTCCACACTAAGGTTGAAGGCCATACCGACGGCTGAAGCTTCCTGGCCAATAGACAGGTGAGCCGGGCCGGGATGGCTGTAACTGATCCCCTGGTATTCGCCGGTGGTCTTGATCAGGTTCAGCATGGTCTCAAACTCGCGGATTATGAGCATGTCCCTGTATATACCTATCAGCTGGTCGTCGGAGAAATTCTTCTTTTCTTCCTTCAGTGTTTTACTATACTGGTTGACCGGGATGGTCCCGAATGTAATTTCACCTTTTTGTCTGACATCGGAAGGGTCAATAAATTGTGACTTAGGCATTTTCTATCTTGTTTTTTTATTTGCGAATATGTTGTTTTATCAAGGGAAATTTCCCGCTTCGTAACTTAATCAGTCGATACCGGCCTGGAAATTCTCAATCTGTATTTTAAGTTCTTTCAGGAATGCTGATGCCGGGGCACCATCGATAGCCCTGTGGTCGTAGGTCAGCGACAGGCCGATAACAGGTATGATGCCGATACTTCCGTCGCCAAGGTCGGCCGGCCGGTAGGTAATGGTATTAACCCCCAAGATGCCGGCCTGTGGTAGGTTAAGCACCGGAGTGAACATCTCGATGCCATAAGCACCAAGATTGGATACCGTAAATGATCCGGCTTCGCTGTTGAGCAGCTCCGGATCAATTTTCCCGGTGCGGCAGCTTTCGGCCAGGCTCTTCAGGTGAGTAGCCAGGCCCCGAAGGCTGAGGTCGTCGGCGTTGCGCAACACAGGCACCATCAGTCCACGTTCGGTGTCGACGGCAATGCCCAGGTGTACTTTGCTGAAACGACGGATACGGTCGCCCAGGAAATGGGCATTTATATCGGGCATCCTGAGCAGGGTGCGAATAACAGCATGGCACACCATGTCGTTAAGGGTAATGTTCGGCGTGGGGCCTTTGGCCGACCGGCTTTTCACTTCTTTCCTGAGAGCCAGTATTTTCCTTGCATCGGCACTGAGATGATGGGTCAGCTGTGCCGAATTCTGCAATGAAGCTTCCATGTTCCGGGCAATGATCTTGCGTATATTGGAAAGAGGGGTAGTTTCCGGGTCGCTGCCATCGGCTGTAAAAGCCGGGTATTCATAGGCAGGCGCTTTCTGCCGGGACGGTTCTTTATGTGCCGGTTTATTCTCCAGGTAAGCTTCCACATCGCGGGCTATTATCCTGCCATTGGGACCGCTCCCGTTAAGTTCCGACACATCAAGCCTGTGCTCATCAGCCATGTTCCTTGCCCTTGGTGAGATGCGTATCCTGCCCGAATTGTTCCCCGGAACCGTTTCTCTCTTTGTTGAAGGTTCAGAAGGTACCTCTTGTTTCACATCATCAGGCTGGCTGGTTTTTGAACCTCCCGGTGTGAAAGCCGAGATGTCTTCCCCTGTTTCACCGATTACGGCTACATTGGTCAGGACAGGTACTTCATCACCTTCGTTAAAATAAATATCGAGTAAAACGCCACTCATGGAGGCCTCTTCTTCGAATGCCGCTTTGTCGGTTTCGTACGAAAATAAAAGGTCCCCGGTTTCAATCCTGTCGCCTTTCTTCTTGTACCATTCGGTAATGATACAACTCTCTACCGACTGCCCCTGCCTGGGCATAAATACTGCTTCAGCCATGCTGTGTTGATCGTTATAAAATGATTAATTATGTCAATTCCTCTTAACTTGTAACAATAAGTGCCGTATAAAGCTTTTGAGTTCTTCTGTATATATCCCATAAATCTTGTGCCATATATACAGAACATATAGGCAAAATCTATGTTTCTACAAGTTGGTTGGTAAAAATAGTATTTATAACTTGTATTTACAAGTAAAATGATGTATTTTTACAGTTGAGTTATATTTAAGGTAAACAAAAAACGTTGGTTATGGCCGGAAGCATCCGGAAGATACCGCAATACCGGCAATTGTACGAGTTATTGCGAAAACAGATCGTTGACGGACTTTATAAAGAAGGTGATATTCTGCCCTCTGAGAATGAGTTATGTGCCGTACACCATCTTACCCGTCCTACAGTCCGGCATGCGCTTGATGCATTGGTAAACGAAGGTTTCATACGCAAGCACCAGGGCAAGGGCAGCATTGTACATAAACTGCCGAAAGGGATTGGCATCCTGTCAATAGCCGGCACTACGTCGGCATTAGGCGCCGGTAACCTGAAATCGGATATCATTGTTAAGCCCAGGGTACAAGCGTGGGATGACGATTTTATGTTCAATGTGGCGGCCAACGAGCGGAATGCCGGGTGTATCTACATGGAACGTCTCAGGTATTTCAATGAGAAGCCGATATTTTACGATATAAATTATATTCCCAACATTAACCTTCCACGGTTTACCAGCAGGAATTTAGAGAATAAATCGTTATTCGATATTTTACGTACAGCGTATCATATCGAGATCAAAGGGGGAGAACAGAAACTGAGGGCCATCAAGGCTGACCGGGCCATATCCGGATTTTTGAAAATTAGCCAGGGTGACCCGGTTCTTCATCTCGAACGTAAGTTTGATACCAACCGGCCATCCTTTCATATATTTTCGTCTATTTTCTGCGACACGAAAGCGCAGGCCGTATATGGAATTTTTTAAAAATATTCATTCTGAATCATCGGAGGAGATACGTTTATTTCAGATAATTCCCTATTTTTACGGGGAATCTAAGGTCTTCGGAATATCTCATTCTGACTTCAGGGTTCAGTCACCAAACTGCCATCTGTGCAAACGGCATATATCCGGATTACGAATGATAATGCAGGCACTTTGACATGACAGGGCGTAAGACCCTGACCAATCCAGTATCATTATAAAACGACTACCTATATGAAAGAGGCAATATTAGCGAATAAAAGAATTCAAAAGAAGATACTTGAGGTAGCCGAGCTTGCCCAGTATCTCTGGCAAAGGGGCTGGGCTGAGCGTAACGCCGGGAATATTTCCGTGAACCTCACCGAATTGGTCGATTCCGACGTAAAGGACATGAACCGCTACCCTGTTTTTGAACTTGCCAATGCTTATCCGCATCTTGCAGAAGGGTATTTTTTTGTGACAGGAACAGGCAAGCGTATGCGTGACCTGGCCAGGAATGCGATGAAAAATGCATGTATTATTAAAATGAACAGTACGGGAAACCAGTATCATATCATTTCCAAGAACAAGCGCAATCTATATGATTTTCGCACCACGTCTGAATTGCCTACCCACCTGGCTATTCACAATGCACTGGTAATGACCAATTCGCCGAACCGCGCTGTTGTTCATACACATCCGAATGAGCTGGTGGCGCTTACTCAGATAAAGGAATTCCAGGACGAAAAGAAGCTCAATAAGCTTTTATGGGGTATGCATCCCGAGTCTATGGTGTTTGTACCAAACGGGATGGCATTGGTTCCGTATATACTTCCGGGTACAACAAAAATTGCTAATGCCACCCTGGAGCGTATCGTCGATCACGATATCGTGATGTGGGAGAAGCATGGCACCTTTGCCGTTGGGGAAACGGTTTTTGACGCGTTTGATATGATTGATATTATGTCGAAGTCGGCGCGTATATATTTCATGGTGCGCCAGGCAGGGTTTGAGCCCGAAGGACTGACCGATGCTCAACTGGACGAATTAAAAGAGGCTTTTCACAAAAAATAGAGAAACGATATGGCTGTAAATCATTTTCTGGCAATTGACCTGGGAGCGGAAAGCGGAAGAGCTGTGGCAGGAATCATGGAGAACAAGCAACTCTTCCTGGAGGAGGTACATCGTTTTCCTACCGGCATGATCCAGTTGAACGGGCACTTTTACTGGAACATTTACCGGTTTTATGAGGAGATTGTCAATGCCATCAGGATATGTGAAAACGAGGATCAGATAAAGCCCGAATCTGTGGGTATTGATACCTGGGGGGTTGACTTTGGCCTGCTGGCTTCCGATGGTACGTTATGCAGGATACCTTATGCTTATCGCGACCCACAGGCTGTGGAAGGACGCGATGCCTTCTTCGCAGAGAAAATGGCGGCTGAAAGCATTTATATCCTTACCGGTATCGCCATGCAACCGTTTAATTCTCTTTTCCACCTTTACGCGATGAAGAAGAGCGGGGACTTTGCTCTTGAGAATGCAAAAAACCTGTTGTTCATTCCCGATATCCTGAATTACTTTCTTACCGGTATAAAAAAATCGGAATTCACCTTTGCCACCACATCCCAACTCTATAATCCCATCAGCAAGAGCTGGGAGAAGAAACTCTTTAACCTGCTTGATATCGATATGTCGATCATGAGCGAGATCGTTGAACCCGGCAGTATTATTGGTACGATGCAGCCCGAGGTGGCCCGGCAGTCGGGTATTAACCCGGTTCCGGTGGTTGCGGTATGTTCACACGATACCGGTTCGGCCATCGTAGCTGTTCCTGCCCAGGGCGACGACTGGGCCTATATCAGTTCGGGTACATGGTCTTTGATGGGCGTTGAAAACCACCGTCCGGTTATCAATGCCAGAAGTGCCGAATATAACTTTACCAACGAAGGAGGTGCGGCAGGTACCTACCGCTTCCTGAAAAATATTATGGGGCTCTGGCTGCTGCAACAGTGCCGCAAGTCATGGTCCAGGTCAGGCCGGATGATCTCATACGGCGATCTCGTGGATGTTGGTCAAACAGCCGGACCATTCAGTACCTTTATTGATCCCGACTACATGGGATTTTACAATCCTATCGACATGCCCCTGGCTATCGACGAATATTGTCTGAAAACAGGTCAGGAACCGCCCCAGTCGATTGGTGAATATGTTCGGACCATTCTGGAAGGCTTGGCATTTAAATACCGTTATGTACTCGATCAGCTTAATGAAATTTCAGGAAAGAAAATTCGTAAGATTCACATTATCGGCGGCGGAACACAAAATAAACTGCTCTGCCAGTTTACATCAAACGTAACAGGATTGCCTGTCATTGCCGGACCTGCTGAGGGTACCGCTGCCGGGAATATCCTGATGCAGGCCTATGCTATGGGTTACCTTAAATCGCTCGACGAAATACGGGAAGTGGTGCGCAACTCTTTCCCTCTTGAGATTTATGAACCACGCGATGTTGAAGATTGGGAGAAAGCCTATGGCCGGTTTAAGGAAATTATGAATAAAGACATCAAATAATACTGCCGTGTA
>DASQZK010000452.1:0-5357 GCA_035638735.1 Bacteroidales bacterium | reverse complement strand
AAATTCTACGCCGATTAATGCACCTGCTGATCATCTCCGAGCAGGACACGGTTTATTTAATTATTAATAGTGGTAGTGAAATTATTCAGGAATATCCCTGGAATTACGGAGTAAAAGACTCTGAAACCATTCTGTTGGAATTATTTGAACCAGATGAATACGTCAGCCGGCTCAAATCCTGGGTTGGCAGCTTACGCGAGATTAGATCTTCCATTGATCAACTACTTAATGTCGTTATCGAAGCCCAACAGAATTTTGCCAAATATAATTACCAGTCACAATCAACGGCTGGTCGGAATGAATAATATTATGCCATTGAGCGGACACCGAAATAATAAATGCTCGACGCGCTGCAATAATCCTGTAGTGCCTTTGTCCACTCAATTTCTCGTTACCTTGAATGGGGGGCGGTCTTTAAAAATGTCCCTGCTGGTGCGAGAGTTAATAATCGAATCAGTTACCGACGTTAACTCTTGGCGCAGAAAGCCCCCACACTCAGGTGAACATCCCCACACAATATCCCACTGAAATATATCAGGTAATTCGGCACTGGTCTGAAGCAGTTATCGGATGCTTTTTATCTCTGCTCGTCCTTTGTTTGCCACTTTCCCTCACAACCGGTAAGGCAGCAGAAAGCCCATACCTTACCGTTTTTATAGATAACGATACCCCCGAACAACTAATAACATCAGGAGATGCCTGGCATAAGGCTAATACTTTTTTACAGCAAACACATGTTGCAGATAACCGAAGGATGAATTCTGTTCTCCGGATTGCGACTCGAATCCCATCGGGATTCTATTTAGACCAAAATAACGGACACTATATAGCGTCCTTATTTAAAGGAGGATGTGCATGTTAAGCATAGACTCAAAATCCGATACGATGACTTCCATATTAAAAGTACAAAGTCATCAACCTGAAACGCATGGCGTTTCTCAGGGCTCAGCCTCAACTGAGGTAAGCAGCCCAGTTACCTCCAATCCTGCAACAAAAGGATTGTATATTATGAAAGTAGAAAAAAGAACATCCGGAGTGATCGCCGCCGGATCAAAAACCAATGGGCATCAATCTGAAACGCCGAACGTTTCACAGGATGTAGAAGTTATTAATGCACATAGCTCAAATATTATCACTCCCAGTGATAAAGAGAGTACTATCGTGTATCCGTGTTTTATTGGTGCTAGTTACTCAAATGGAATTGTTGGTGCAGCATTCGCCATTTTTCCAAGCATTGAGGAGATATCCCCAATAAAAACGTTTCACCGCAACTTCGATCAACCTCTAGTTGTCGGTCGTCAGAACATGGCCGGCTTCTTTATATCGGAATTAGCTGCTGCCTTTATTGCAAAGAAACATGGCATACTAATTCGATTCTACACTGCTTCTGTAGGAACTCAGGATGTTGCAAAGAAGCGCTGTAGCGCTAATAAAAAGCTGACTCAGATCTATAGAGATGAGATGAATAAAGGATTGATTCAGCACGTTGCGGGGTGGCAATACACCGGTAAAAGGTTTGACCACCCCGGGGTAGCGTATACCCAGCATCTGGCGAGTCAGGTGATAGATCCGAATTTTAGTTTAAATATGATTGATGAACTCAATCATAAAAGCTAAGATAGGAGAAAAAAGCAGACCTGTTTCCGGTGGAAACAGGTCTTGCTTGATGTCGGCAGACAAATCTGAGGTTGTGTTGTCTGTAGAATGCCTAGTGCATTCATTGGAGTCTCTGACTCCATCTCAGTTAGTGCAACGCTTCACACTGAGGAGTACCATGACCGAAGCGACGCATGCTACAAAGTGCAAGTTTTGTGAGCGAAGCCATAAGTGGTTCAGTATACCGACCCTGGCTGCTCAGTTTGATGTTGATCCGGAAACGATTCGACGGCGGTTGTACAAAGTCGACCACGTCAAGATCGGCCGGTCACCACGCATCCCAGAATGCGCGGTCAATAACATCTTCGAAGATACCATAAAAGTATCCGCATAACGCTACCCGAAACCGCCCCGGTGTTAAAGCCGGGGCTTTTCTTATTTCACTCTAACAATTCAATATTCTAAACAACTACGGAGGATTATTATGCCTGTGCTAAAGTATATAAAAAACGGTGAGCAAGTCAGAAAAGATGGGAAAAATGGCTGGTTGCTTGACCATACACTCTACAATGATAAAAGGAAAAAGAAAGTCTTTTATGGAACGAAAACTCAAGCGGAATCGCGTTTGTCCCAACTGATAAATCAGCAGAACGAAATCAGGGCCGGTCACAAAAAGCCGATTGATGTAGATCCAAAACGGATCTCTGAAGTGAGCAAAGATCATTGCCGGGATCTGGTGCAAAACAAAGACCGATCTCCCAACACGGCCCAACGTTACAAAGATGCAGTAGACGCCTTCCGAAAACTTGTCGGCAATTTGTATATTAACGAAGTCACTGAACAACATATCAACGAATTCAAACAGAAACGTCGGCAGGTAGATGAAGTCAGTGCTGCGGGAATCAATTGTGATCTGCGTTCCCTTCGAGCGCTTCTGAACTTTGCACAAAAGCAGGGATACATCGGGGCTGATGCCTATCCATTCAAATACGTGGAAATGGCCTCAGATAGGGGAAAGTACGAGAAACAGGAAGGGGTTAGATACTTCTCCGAGGATGAAATGCTACAAATTGCTGGTGCCATACGAGCCAATAATGACATTGAAAAGTTAGAACTATATAAAATGTATCTCTATAGTGGAGCCAGAGCATCCGAAATACTCCCCATCAGTGACTTCCGTTGGGAGAATATCGATTTTAAGAATAAAAAGGTGACTTTTAACCAACGGAAGACAAGTAGTGTCCGGACTGTGGAATTGGTGCCTCAGGTGGAGACGATCATGAAAGCACGAAGGAGACGTTATCCGGACGGTGAATATCCGTTTGATTATCCGTACCACCATGTGGATAATACGTTAGTCAGGAAGTATATGCGTCGCCATTGTGGATTGCCCAATGTGTCGTTACAAACGCTACGCCGAACAACCGGTGCTATCTTGCTTAAATCGGGGTGGAACATCTACGATGTGAGTAAATACCTGGGACACACCTCTGTGAAGACCACAGAGAAGCACTATGTTGATTTGTTGAAAGAACGGGCAGAGAATATGGCAAAGGATCTCGGGAAATACATCGGCAACTTGTAATAGAGAAAGCCGGGATTCATTTTCGATTGTCTATATATTGTCCACGCGTATTATTGGTTACCCTTCCAAAGCCCTGTATCCCCTATATTTAGAGGCCTGTAGCGAGTCGGTGTGGTTGGAGAGACCGGACTTCTAATCCGTAGGTTGCGCGTTCAAGTCGCGCCGGGCGTACTCAACTAAGCCCCTGTAAAAACAGTAACATACAGGGGCTTATATTTTTGAGTAGGTTTTAGGAAATGTCGCCAAAATGTGCCAAATCCGGTCACTTTTTGGGCACCATGGTCACTATTGGTCTCCCAAATTTCCTGAAAATCACGGTAAATAGGGGGTAGAAAAAGGGGGCACTGTCTAGATCTGAGAATGCAGGCAAATTTTTTTCCGAGGCACAAAAAAGCCCGGGAATTTTCCCAGGCTTCGATCTACGTCTTTAATGTCAATCCCAATCACAGAATCTTGTCGAGCACTTTTACCCCATCCGCTAAATTCTTTTCCACTAAATCAGCGTAATGACTTTCTGTGACCGTTACTGAACTATGGCCTAATAACTTCGATACAGTGAAAATATCTACTCCATTCTGGACAAGTAGACTTCCATACGTTTTACGTAGTGTATGGAGGGTTACGTTTTCTAACTTTGCTTTCTTGACATATTTCTTGAACTTCTTGTACAGGTAATCATAGTCAAAACTGAACGGATATTCCCGTTTCTCCTTTACTTTCCGTCGTTTAAGAATTTCATATACAGTGTCATTCATCGGCACTGACCGATGCTTGTCACCTTTGCCGACGATACGTATTCTCCTTGATTTAAAATCCACATCATCCCAGGTAAACTGTGGAGCCAGTATCTCAGATTTCCTCGCTCCGGTATGCAAATACATTTTAAAGAGATCTTCATAGTTTTTGTCATCAATCATTTTAAATAGTTTTTTTATCTCCTCAGTCGTAAGAAATCTGATCTTTTTATCCTGTTGCTTGATTGCTTTGACCCCATCGCACGGGTTCTTTTTAATATACTCGTTCTGTATGAGCGTGTTAAAGAACAGGCGAAGTACTCGGAGTTCAACACCGGTTGTTGCCGGACTTATATTATCAACCTCATATCTTTTGTTGATGTAATCGACAATATCTTTGTGCCGAATTTTTCCTATTTGAGTATCTTCACCGATATAGGCCTGAAAAGCATTATACACGAGTTCTTCACGGTCAATGGTGGTTTGTTTCTTCTGGTTTTTAGCAATAGAAAGATAATCATCAACCGCATCTTTCAACCGGGTTCCATTTTTTAGAGGAGTGGTTAAACCCAGTTCAACATTGGCCTTTTTTCCCTCCAAAGCCTTAACGATTTGTTCTGCTTTTTGTCGGGTACAATAAAGCGTTTTTCTATGTCGGGTCCCGTTGAGGTCGTAGTAATCTATGACCCATCCTTTTCCTTTCTTGTTTTTACGTATTGTGGCCATGGAATCTCCTTAGAGCAGAGTTTCTGCGATAAATTCAACCGAATCATCATCAACTAATGCCTCCAAGTCAGATTCAGACAGTCGGATACGGGCACCAACCCGTTTCACGTCGATCTGGTGCTTTTTGATAAGTCGACGAAGGGTCCGTACTGAAATATCCAGTTTATCTGCTGCTGATTGGAGACTGTACAGTTGTTCCACGGTTCTTATGCCAGAAAAAGAGACAGATTAGAAAGAACCAGAGCAAGAGAAATCCCTTGCTCTGGTTTCTTCCAGACCCGAATCACTGAAAAAATCCAGTGTCAAACAACCTGCGCCGGACACATTCTATACAGACTTTCCCTGTGGGGAGCTGTGCTTTTAATGCTTCGATGATTTGAGTCGCATCCGGATCACCATCGGCATAATCCTGGAGGACATAGACGGTTTCATCGATATCATTCTCGAAGAAATACATCAAGATATCAACGATATCACAATTAGCAGGGAGAGCATAGAGACAATGATCCGCTCGATGATGGTCATGCACTAATTGTGGATCAAATTTATTTATTCCTGTTTTCGTTATAATTAAATCAACTTGTTTCAAAAAATTCTTTCCTTTCTTTAAATATAAAGGGGAGCATACTGATTCGCATACTGCCCTTGGTTAGCATCTCGTTAGTTAATGATCTCGTTCTCGGACTCTTCAGTCTGAACCAGCTCATCTTGTCGTG
>DASQZK010000451.1:0-8168 GCA_035638735.1 Bacteroidales bacterium | reverse complement strand
ATTCACCGGTTTCCGGATTGGTGAACATTCGTCTCACGATGGGATGGGGTTCATCCATGATCACAGTAGAGCCACCGGTATTGATGGAATCACCGAGCAGCATGGTTTTAAGTTCATCCACGCTCACGCTTATGCCCAGTTTCCTGATCCGTTTGTTAAGGATGATGTCCCTTACAGTATTCCGCCATACTTCCTGTCTGATTCCATCCATGGTCTCCTGGTCGAGCGACTGCAGCTGGTAGTTGGTGCGGTAAAACTCTGCCAACTGCTCAATTTTGGCATTATAATCCATGTAATTTATCGACTTCCCGTCAATTTCAGCCACTTCGAGGCGTTTCCTGGAGAATACCGACGGTCCCGAGTTCAGGAGGTCACCAAGGATGAATGCCATAAGTGCAAGTCCAATGACCACTGCCACAAGCACTCCTGCTTTGTTCCTAATTTTCTGTAAAGTTGCCATTTAACACTACTTATATTAAACCTTAATTTTTTTCAGGCTACGAATATAGTAATTTCAATTGTGAATCATGCAAAATGAAATCATTAATTCCGTGCGATTTATTTCCTTAGACTTAACAGTTAAACGCTTTGTTTTTCAGTGAAATTGCATTTAGTAACCGGGGAAGATGAAATGTGTTTTACACAAGCCGCCGAAACAAGGCCGGGAGGGCATATTGTGACAAGATCAGGATTCAGTCAATCGTTTCACATAGACAAGTTCTATACGTGTCTGGCTCACTTTCAGTATCCTGTACTGGTAAGGCATGATAATAACCCGGGTATTTAATCTGGGGATGTTCTCATGATGGTGGATAATAAGGCCAGCCAGGGTGTCATAGTCATCCGAAACCGGAATATCGAGTTTATATTTTTCATTCAGGTAATCGATCTCCAGTCTGCCGGAGAGAATAAATTCATTTTCATTGATCGGTCGTTCCACGAATTCGGAGATATCGTGTTCGTCCTCAATTTCTCCGAAAATTTCTTCGATGATATCCTCCAGGGTAACGATACCGGAGGTTCCACCATATTCGTCAACAACCAGGGCAATACTTTTTCGCTCACGTATCAGTTTCCTGAATAGTTTGTTCACCTGCATGGTTTCGGGTACGATAGACAGGCTGACAAGTTTTGAGCGGATCGAGGCAGGATGCTTGAACATATCTTTCGAGCTGACATAGCCCACGATACGGTCGATTGAATCTTCAAAAATCAGGATTTTAGAATACCCTGTTTCCACAAAGCGCTGCTTCAGTTCGGCCACCGGGCTGTTTATTTCCAGGGCTTCAATTTCTGTCCGGGGAACCATGCAGTCCCGAACTTTCAGCCGCGAGAATTCAAGGGCATTCTGGAAGATTTTTTTTTCCGGTTCGTCTTCCAGGCTCTTCTCCACTTCCGACTGGCTTTCACTAATAAGGTGGTCGAGGTCGATACGTCCAAATACGGGATTGTGGTGACTGTTGCGTGTTTTCACCTTAATTCCCATAAAGAAACGCATGATAAAATTGGTAATGCCGAGGGTAAATACGGTTATCGGATACAGGATGATGTAGAATACCAGTACGGGGACCGAAAAAATATTGAGGGTCAGATTTGGGCGACTCCGGAAAATCGTTTTGGGTAGAAATTCAGCCGTGAACAGGATAACCAGAGTCCCGACGATGGTCTGGATAACGAGTACGGCTATTTCGTTGTTGATGCCGATTTTATTTTGCAGGAATGGCTCGAGCAAATGCGCCACAACGATACCGTAAATAACCAGGGCAATATTGTTCCCGACGAGCATCGTGGCGATATAATGACCGGGGCTCTTAATAAAAATGGCGATTATTTTGGAAGAGAACAACCCGTGTTTGCGGTCGAGTTCGGTCTTAAGGCGGTTGGAAGACACAAAAGCGATCTCCATACCGGAAAAGAAAGCTGAAAAGATGAGACTTAGTATAATGATAATTACTGGTGACATATTCTCATTTGGGATCCGGATCAAAAATACATAAGCCGGGTGATTTTAACATACATGTTTATGAATCGTTGTGCCGCTGTTTTCTTCTGACGATAAATACAAGGGCTGCAAGCAGAAAAATAATAAAAAACTGGTAACTATCCCTGAAACTTGCGGTATAAGTTTGATATATACCTGCTCCAAGAGACAGCACGGCCAATATAAGCCATAATAGTTCAAGGATTCTCCTGCTCATTGGCTGGTTTATCTTTAAAATAGGCGGTACCACGCGAACCTTTCAGCTTCCATTTTGAAAACCGTTGGTTTGATTCAAACCCGTCTTGTCCGTACCAGGTTCCGTCTTGTGTTTCAATCCTGGAAAAGCTATTCGAATAGATCATTCGTTTATTCTCATCCCAAAACAACTCTTCCGTATTCAGCTTTTCTCCTTTCTCAAGGTTATTGGCTATAACGTTGCCACGGGCCTCCCATAATTTTTCATTGGTATGATAAATGGCGTAGTTAGCCCTTATTTCAGATTCAACATTAAGGCTGTCGTTGTAAAAACGGACATAGATGCCTTCGGGGAATTCCATGTAAGGCTTTTCAACCTTTGCATACTGTTTGATAACCTCGGCTGTGAGTTTCACTTTAACGAAACCCGAGTCACTATAGATGATCTCTACATTATCGGCCGAAATTTCGGGCATCTCGGCCGTATTGGTTATTGAATTTATTTTCTGGATATCGTTTTCGCAGGAAACAAAAAGCAAAGAAACTCCTGTGATGAACAGGAGTTTCAATAGGATATGATTAATATAATGAATACTGTGCTTCAAGGTAGACATTAACTTTTAGCTCTTGCTGTCGTGGTCCTGTTGATCCAGCCTCCAACGGTATAGGAGTCGCCTTCGCTTATAGACCTGAAGAACAATTCTTCCTTGGTCGGGAAATACTGTCTATAGTCACTGATAAGCTGGTTAGCCTGCGGGGCAACTGTAGGGTCAACAGCTTTAGCCTTCCTGAACATGTCGACAGCTATCCAGTAGGCGGTTCTTCTTTCAAATTCGTCACCCAGTGAATTGTTTCCGCTGACGTAAGATTTGCCCAGGAGGATATATGGTTCGCCCCAGTCGGGTTTAAGGTCGATGGCCTTCCCGGCGTAGTTTGCAGCTTCCTGTGGATTATTCATGTTGAGGGTAACCGCGCCAAGTTCATAATAATAGTTGGCCTTTTTATCATCGCTGGTAGCTTTCTCAATGGCTTCAAGGTAGTATTTTTTAGCCTTGTCGAATTCTTCCTTTTTAAGAAAAAGCCGTGCCAGGTTGTAAGCTGACTCTGCAGAAGGTTTCATGGTATAGAGCTGTTCTGAAGCTTTGATGTACAATTCCTGGTCTTCACAACCGGCTTCGGTCATGAAGCCGAGGATACGGTCGAGAAACTGTTCATCGTCTTTATTGGCATCATACTTCGGCCCAAAAATGGTATTAATAGCATCACAGGTCAGGACTTTGGCGTCCTTAATATTTTTATCGATCGCTTCCTTGGCCAGTTTAGTCCTTGAGGTAGGTCGTTTAGCCAGCTGGGTATCCAGAATTTTCGATACCGACATGTAGTCGTTGATCACCGTCTCATTATCGAGTTCCCCATTTGCGAAGAGCGTAATTGCGGCAGAGATGAATGTAGTGAGGACGACCGGATTTGACTTTGTTTTTTCGATGTCGATAGATTCTTTTAACAGGTCGTAGCCTTCCTTGATAAACTTTTCACCTTCCTGGCGTTTGTAGCGGAGCAGATCAACGCCTTTGCGGCCCAGCACATCGCCACGGCTGTCGGGGAAGTACTCCATCCTCTTATCATATATCATCATCATGGTATCGGCATAGGCGGATTTAACGGCCGGGTCATCGGCTCTATCGAGAAAATGTCGGTACATATTCACACCGTATGCATAGAGGCTTTCCCTTGATTCAGGGCATTCACGGTAAACAACCCGCCAGGGGCTTATTGCATCATCGTAATTTTTATGCTTATAAAATTCGTAATACAAGGAAAGGTTTTTCAGACAGGTTTCGTTATTTTTCCAGTCCCCGGTATCCTTCGCTTCTGTCGTGTTGCTATCCTGTGAATAAGAGGGGACAGCAAGAAAAACAGCCGATATTGCAATAAATAAAATTTTGAATCCTTTTGTTTTCATGGCTCTTTCAGTATTGTTAATCAAACTTTCTTTTGAAAAACCAGAAATCGTGCAAGACTAAACTGAAGTTAACAATTCCGTAGTTTTCCTTTATCAAATTATTATTCAATGTTCCTCTTTGACCAAGAACCACACCCAGGTTAAAAGTGGTTTTCGTGTTTTTGAACGGTAAACCCATACCAAAAGTTATGCCATAATCATTGATCTGTTCACCGCGGATGCGAATATAGCTGTTTGTATAATAACCTCCAAGCCGGTACCGAACATGGTTCAGATAGCCTTTGAGCGCTGCAGGATCGGGAACATATTGCATTCCAAACCGATATGATCTGGAGTTTGTTAGTGAATCTGATTTCCCTAGAATTTTGCCATTGCTCCATTGCCGGCTGTAATAATCACCGGTAATGGTCAGCTTGTTCTTAATACCAAAGGCGATCCCAAGACCGAAATTTTGCGGATAAACGATTTTACCGTCCCGCACATCATTTTCCAGCTCCAGGTTTGTTGATACCGGGGCACTCAGCATCACTGTGGTATCATTCCCTGTGTACGGGCTGATGGTATCAATTTGTATGCTTCTGGCAGCATCGGTACCCGGGAACTGGTTTGTAACCAGATACGTTCTGCTAATGTTAATCTTTGATTCATTATCGAAGATGGCCGCCAGGGTGATGAAATACTTATCGGCAACTGTTTGATGATATTGGGCGCCCAGGTTAAACTGGATACCGCCGATGTCGTCCCTGAGATCAAAACTGGTGACGGCATTCCTGGTATCATTGTTAAATTCAGCCCTTTGTTTGTTTTCGATAAAGCCAAACAGAGTGGACATGTTCACGCCAAGGGTCAACTTTTTAAATACGGTGAAAGAGGAGCCAATGAAAAATTTGTTAAGGCCACCGTTACCCGAATAGTAATAATCAACGCCACCAACCCAGGGATATTCCTGATGCTCCAGGATATTATACCCGACAACACTATAAGGAGTGATTCCTACAGCGGCTTTCCACCAGTGGGTTACCGGAAAACCGATGGCAATGTGTTTAATGTTGAAATTATTGAGCTTGGTCTGGCCCTCATCAGAGATATAGGTCGTTGAACTGCCAGTAATGCCAAAATCAAAGATGAACGACATGGTATCGATGGCTGAATAACCGGCGGGGTTCAGATAGTTGATTTCCTCGTTTGTTCGTAAGGCGATACCCGTGAGGCCCATTGCCGAACTCTGACCTAACCCTGTTTTTGCAAGCTGTCCTAAACCAAAACGGGAATAGGGCGAATAGGTGTTTATTTGGGAAAAAGCGCCAACATGAAGCAAAAGGAGCACTGCTCCCAAAACATATTTAAGTTTATTTCGCATTGTAATCCAATATTCGGTTAAGTCCGGTGAGATTCAAATTAGAATCCACAAAGATGGAATAATTTAGGTCTTTATCAAAGTATTTCGCATCACCCCCGGTTAAAATAATCTGCAAATCACTGTATTCACGGCCAATTCTTTCGATGTATCCCCGGATCTCAAAAATGATCCCATTCAAGATACCTGCCCGCAGGGCTTCTTCGGTTGTCCGGCCCAGTAGATTGTAGTCTCCCTCGATGTTCACCAGGGGCAACCGGTTAGTGAAACGGTTAAGTGCCCTGGCCCTTACAGCGGCTCCGGGAGAGATATTTCCCCCGACGAATGTTGCATCGCTGGTCACCAGGTCGATGGTGATGGCTGTACCTGCATCAATTATCAGAACGTTCTTTTCGGGGAAAATAGTATTTGCACCCACAGCATCTGCAATGCGATCGACACCGAGTGTTGCAGGTGTGTGATAGAGATTACGGATGGGTAAAGGTGTGGTATGGTCCAGTTCCAGGAAAAAATCGAAGATGTTACTGAGGTAGTCCTGAAATTCTTTGGATTGATTGGTGACGGAAGAAACGATGGCCCTGTTAAGTTCCGGGTATTCGTCCAGGACTTCCTTTAGCAGGCCCAGGGTCAGGATTTCTTCTCTGCGGCAAAGCAAAAGTTCGTCATCCGAAAAAACAGCGATCTTAGTTACAGTGTTCCCAAAATCAATGACAAGATTCATCCGGGTCTTGTTTAAGGCTTCAATGAGATATACATTTCATTTTCAGCTGCAAAAGTATAAAATATGTGAGAACGATCGCAGTAATTCCACAACAATATATGATGCTTTACAAATGATAATACGAAAACCTCGCGCAGAGATATAGCGGGCGACGTCAATAACAGGCAGATGGCTGTTCTCAATACGCCTTTTAACCGGAAATTCAGCTGTGATTGAAGGATTCGTGAGGCGTAAAAGGAACGGCATTTATTTCAGGATGGCTTACCTTCACATTAACAGCCCCGGCCCGTTCGTATACCTGAGATGTGACGCTTCTGCCGGGCCAAACCCCAAATTGTACGTGGTAACTATCTATGACAATAATTTCCTAACTATGCCGGAGACTGTTTTTCCATCGGCCTTACCGGCCAGTTCTTTGGTTGCCCGGCCCATAACCATCCCCATATCTTTCATACCTGTAGCCCCGGTCTCATCAACCAGTTTACGGAGATAGGCTTCGATGAAAGTCGCTTCCCTCAGCTCGTTGTCAGCCAGTTCTTCTCTACCCTGTTCCTTGTAGATGACAGCCGATTCATGGCGTTGCTTTACCAGCTTCTGCATTAATTTTATCTCCTCGTCTTCGGTGAGCACCGAACCGGCCCCCTTACTGCTCCTGGCAAGTGTGAAAGCCGTTTTTACGGCCCTCAGTGCCTCAAGCCTGTCTTTTTGTTTCTCTTTCATGGCCTGCTTCAGGTCATCATTGATTTTCTCAGCGTATGACATATTCCCTTATTTAATGAATCAGTCTACATTATCATGAAGATAAGAATTGTCCTCGCGGAGTTTCGGTCCGCCCTTATCCTCATCTTCGGTCAGCTTGTATTTAGAAACACTCGACTCGGAAGAAGGTTTTTCAGACTTGATCTTGATCTTTTTTCGCATATAAGCCGGTTCATTCTCAAGCTGCTCAATGGAGTCATTCTCACTACCCGGATTATAGCCGGTCTGCTTGATTCTCTCCTGTGCTTCTTTGATCCGCTTAACACGTTCCTCCCGTTTCCCGGAGTCGTCGGTTTTCTTTCCGGGACTATTTTTAAAGTCTTCATAAAGCACATATTGCTCAGGCTTTTCATCCCCGTTCAGGAATTCCAGAGAACCCTGGTGGATGTTGTCTTTCGGCGTTGGCTTATCCCTGACTTCGAACTCACTGGTCACCGATTTTACCTCCTGGTTTTTGGGGTTATCACGCAGGGGAAATTTGTCGTAATGCTTTTTGACAGCGTAAAGCTCGGGGATACTGTTTGTTTCGAAGCCGGTGGCAATGACTGTAACGCTGATACCGTCACCAAGTGATTCGTCGTTGCCTGTGCCCCAGATGACAAGAGCGCTCTTATCTGTGGCCTGGTTGACATAATCGGTGATCTCACCCACCTCGTCCATGCTAATCTCTTCCGTCCCCGAGGTTATGTTGAGCAGGATACTTTTAGCCCCAGTGATGTCATTGTTGTTGAGTAATGGAGAGGTAAGGGCTTCTTCTATGGCCTTCAGTGCCCTGTCTTCCCCGTTTGCAGTAGCCGATCCCATAATAGCCACACCGCTGTTGGTCATGACCGTCTGGACATCGGCGAAATCCACATTTATATACCCGTGGACAGTAATAATTTCGGCGATACCCTTGGCAGCAGTGGCCAGTACATCATCAGCTTTGGAAAAAGCGTGGGAGATCTTCAGGTTCCCATAAATTTCCCTGAGTTTTTCATTATTGATAACCAGAAGGGAATCTACGTATTTTTCCATCTCGTTGATACCTTCAATAGCCTGATTTATACGCTGTTGTCCTTCGAACCCGAAAGGAATAGTCACTATGGCAACAGTGAGGATACCGAGTTCGCGGGCTACTTTAGCAATAACAGGAGCAGCGCCGGTGCCTGTACCGCCGCCCATACCGGCGGTGATAAAGACCATTTTGGTG
>DASQZK010000450.1:0-2799 GCA_035638735.1 Bacteroidales bacterium | reverse complement strand
CCTGCAAGCCTTCGAGGCCCTTGTTAACATCTCCGATCTTGCCGGTATCTTCACCAAAGGTCACCAGTAACGGGTTCTTTGCAAAAAGATGGTCAAAATTATGCTGGATGATCTCCCGGGCGTTCACCTCGGGCGATTCGTCAGAATATTCAGGAGGAACAGGTTCCACCTTCAACGCAGAACGTGCCGTTTCGTTGTAAAGGTTGGTGTTGTATTTGTCGGAATTTTCTTTTGAGTAATGTTGGAGCCATTGCCCGATATCCTTTTGCAGCTGACTTCTGACCGGGCAATCGGAACAAATATTCCGCAATATCCGCCGGGCCGTACTCATCACGTCCTTACGGATAGGATTTGCAATCCTCTTAAGATCGGTGGTCAGCGAGGCGATCTTGTCGAAGTCATCATTGCGGCAATGACAGGAACGGTTATTCACGATCGAGAGAAAAGCATCCCTTTCCTTCCTGATGGCCGAAGAATAGTTTTTCCAGGCTTTGCGCTGGGCATCTTTTGCTTCATCGGCAGCTTCACGCTCCACCCTGTCAAGTGTGGCGCTGTCGCTGATGTCGCTCCCGAGAATCCATTCCCTCATTTTTTTAAGAGGGTCGTGCTCTTCTTCCCACAGAAGCCGTTCTTTCGGCTTGTACCGTTCATGGGAGCCCGAGGTGGAATGACCAAAAGGCTGCATCATCTCATCAACGTGGAACACCACCGGTATATGCTCCTCGCGACACCGTGTAATACCCTCGCTGAACATTTTTACCAGACCGGAATAATCCCATCCGTAACCATAGTATAGCAGGATGCCGTTGCTGTCACCTTCCTTTACAAAGCCCTTAAGCGCTTCAGAAACGCTGGCTTTGACAATCTGGTAATCTTTGGTAACAGATATCCCGTAGCCGTCGTCCCATACTGCCAGGGCAACCGGTATCTGCAGTACGGCCGATGCATTTACCGTTTCAAAGAAGTGCCCTTCGGCCGTACTGGCATCGCCAATGGTGCCAAAGGCAACCTCGTTGCCGTTCCCGGAAAGATGAGTATACCGATGCAGATCAGGATTCTGACGGAACAGTTTCGAGGCGTAGCCAAGTCCTACCAGGCGTGGCATCTGACCGGCCACGGGTGAGAGATCGGCGGCCGAATTTTTCATCTGCGAAAGCGCCTTCCAACTGCCATCGGGATTAAGAGAACGGGTGGCAAAATGATTATTAAATGACCGTCCACCATTGGACGGGTTGAAGTTAAGATCCGTATCCCCATATACCTGGGCAAAAAACTCAACCGGTCCCGACATGCCCGTGGCCATCAAAAAGGTCTGATCACGGTAGTACCCCGACCGCCAGTCACCTGGCATGAAACTCTTTGCCATGGCAATCTGAGCTACCTCTTTACCGTCGCCAAAAATGCCAAACTTTGCCTTCCCGGACAAGACCTCTCTCCTCGCTATCAGACTGCACTGCCGGCTGACATGCGCAAGCCTGTAATCTGCTAATACTTCTTTTCTGAAATCGTCAAAACTAAGTTCCTGGTTATGTCCTGTCATGGGTAGGGAATGAATATCAGAAGGCTGAGACATAGATGTATGTGTAATTTACTTGAAAAACAGGCAATAAATGATAAAACTGATGGTTTAAAAGACAATGATTTATCTTAAATAATCACTAATTTTGTCAACGTATAGACTGACAAATTTTAACTTCAAATTGTTCAAGCTTTGATCAAGATTTTAATAATATCGGTTGTGCTGTTAAGCATATCTATGATTGGCCTGGCATTTAATATTCTCTTCAAGAAAGGCGGGAAGTTCCCGGCTTACCAGGTTGGTCATAACAAAGACATGAGGAAACTCGGAATTACCTGTGTCAAACATGATGAATACAAGTGTTTCCGTAACCTCAAAAAGACGGGCGGCTGTGCCGGCTGCGAGGCTGTTTTTAAGGATGCCGGCTAAACATTTGACGGCAGTTATTGTTAGTGAATAAACGAAACGATACAGGAGGATATGTGATGATAAAAGTTCTTATACTGGCAATAATTCTGATGCTCCTTGCCTTTGCCGCGCTCTCTGTTAAATTACTTATCGATAAGAAAGCGGAATTCAAAGGTGGAAGTTGTTCGGCATCATCACCCGAACTCGAGAAACAGGGCATAACCTGCGGATGCGGTGGCAGCAGCTGTTTCACCGAACAAAAGACGACACCATAACCATACATAAAAAAGCTTCTGCTAACCTCATAACGGCTGTCCTCATTGCGGCTGTCCCTCATAACTAACTCGTCGGGCAGCCACAAGATTAGCTGATCCGTTCCCGGATTATCTGATATCCATTTTACTCTTCCTTATATACCATCTTCTTGAATCCGTTTGTATCGTAAACCTGGTATTTACCTTCGTCGTCGTTATAAATGAGATAGGCTTGTAGTTCAGGATGTTTTTCCAGGAGGGCTTTACTTTTTTCAAGGCCCAGCACCATGCAGGCTGTCGCATAGGCATCGGCAGTAATACAGTCGTCGCTCACGATGGTGGCACTTAACAGTTGCTGTTTTGCCGGGTAACCGGTTTTTGGATCAATGGAATGGGTATACTTAACACCATTCTCTTCCTAGAATTTGCGATAGTTACCGCTTGTGGCCAGCGCCTTGTCTTCGAGACGCACAATAGCCTGCAATTCAGCACCGGGAACCATGTTACCAAATTCAGGCCGGTCAATGCCTATCTTCCATATATCATCTTCCGGATTAAGTCCTTTTGTACGCAACTCGCCACCTATTTCCACCATGTAGTTCTCTACACCATGTTTCT
>DASQZK010000449.1:0-2202 GCA_035638735.1 Bacteroidales bacterium | reverse complement strand
TTCATGAAACCAGGGTCGGCCCTTGTCATTAAAAACAGGCCTTTTTATTATCCCGATTTCTCGAATGACGTTCATCACGAAATCGAAATAGTGGTCAGGATCAATAAGGTGGGAAAGGCCATCGATCCGGAGTTTGCAAAGCGGTATTACAATGAGATCGCCCTGGGCGTTGATTTTACGGCCCGTGACCTGCAGGCAGAATGTAAGAAGAACGGACTGCCCTGGGAAATTGCCAAGGGCTTCGATTATTCTGCTCCCATCAGTAAATTTGTGCCTTTGAACCGCTATGGATACATTGATAATATCGATTTCCGACTCGACATAAACGGGGAAAATGTACAAAAGGGAAATTCCCGCGACATGATCTTCCACGTCAACGAGCTTATCGCTTATGTCTCAAGATTCATGACCCTCAAGACAGGCGACCTGATGTTTACCGGGACCCCCGCCGGCGTAGGACCGGTAAAAGTGGGCGACCGGCTTGAAGGGTATATCGGTGAAGATAAATTGCTGGATTTTGAAGTAAAATGATGGTTATTTCACAGAAAAGGAGTTGTTGAAGTCCGGTTTTTGCTAAATAGTGTCTGTCCATAATGTCCGATAACTGCGTTGTTACAAAAATTTTAATTCCTCTTATGCATTCGTATACTGAGGATTAAAATTTTTGCACGCTCCCGTTTAGAACGGAACAGGCTTTGTTCCCGAACATTTTGATCCAGACACCTGGACTTTATTGACAGACACTAAATAAGCATCAATTCTATGGATTTGCCAGTGCGTGAAGGTGCCGTTTTTACCCCTTGGAAAAACATGGAGATTAATTTTCAGATTGCACTTCTTTTTTTAATTCACTGAAAAATTCTGTAATGTAATGATTTTCATGGCTGCCAATGACGCTATCTGCTACGGACGGAATGTCTGGTGTTCCCGACATGGTATGCCTGAAAATTTCCCTGACCACACCAACCGGACCTGTGTCGGATCCTGACCCTTTTTTTTCAATAAGGCGTAGCTGTAAGTTATAATTCCTGTAAAAATCTTCCGTAAGGTTATGCCTGGGAACATGAAGACGTATTATTTCGGGAAGGAATGAACAGGTCGCAATAAAATTGGCAAAGCGCCCCGAGAGGTTGGACATGATCTTCAGGCCCAGGTCTTCCATAGGGATCCCCCTCATAAGGTAGATTTCAGCATACCTGTAGACGCCTGTCCGGCCGAAAGCATCGAGGTCGTCGCAAACGGCTAGGGCTCTGAGTATATTTAAACCGGTATTATCATATAGAGGTCCGGCCCCCTGGTACGTCTTGTCATCGTGTTTCCCGATGGCTTCCAGCACCCTCTTCCGGTTATGGATAGTGGTACCCCTCCTGTTGAAATATTCTTCGCATGTACGCCGGCTGGCTTTGCCGTGATCAGGTCCGTTATTTTCAACCAGGCCCGTGTCGTGAAAAAAACAGGCTATGATCAAATCTTCCACATCACCCGGCTGAATCTCTTTTCCTGTCTTATCAATTTCCAACAAAAGCCCTGCAGCATATTTCCATACCCGCAAATGATGATAATGATCATGCGATGGTATCGGCTCACGAGAGAATAAATCTCTCACATAACCGAAAAGCTCATCCTGCCATCGCTTTTCCGTCTCCGCCAATATGTTATTGATATTCATTTTTGATCGTGCAATTACCGGTGTTTTACAAATTCTCTTCCATCTTTACACCTTCGCTAAAGCCGCGGCAGACGCGGGAAACTATTCTGAAACGACATGAAACCGCTTCGATCCCGCTCAGCGGCCGGCCACGGACACCTAGACTATCCTGAAACGATATGAAACGATATGAATCAACGTTAAAACCATTCCCCTCAGCAACACCTTTTCCTTTTTCCCGTCTCCCGTCTCCCGTCTCCCGTCTCCCATCTTATATATAACTCAACTTCATCATGTTCGTCTTTCCCTTTTTGAGCAGGGGTACACTTCCCACATGAACAATCACATCGCCTTTATGGATCAGGTTTTTTTCTTTCAGGAATTTGATGGAGTGATTGATGTAATCTTCGATATTACCATGATCGGACGAATAATAGGCTCTGACGCCCCAGACGAGCGACAGCATGGGCAGAAGACTCTTGTTGGTTGTGAAGGCAAAGATATCTGCCGAGGGGCGGAACGACGATATTTTAAAGGCTGGATACCCGGAATGG
>DASQZK010000448.1:0-4819 GCA_035638735.1 Bacteroidales bacterium | reverse complement strand
TTCACCACGCGATAGCCGTATTTATTGATAAGCTGGTGAGCATTCGGGCAGTTGATACGGTGAATGGTAATACCTGAACTCACCGTGACGAATCCAAAAATATCATCGCCAAAAATGGGATTGCAGCATTTACCAAGCTTATAGTCGACGCCTGCCAGGCGGTCATCGATAACCAGGTAATCGTTCGATTCTGCGATGGAGTGTCTGATGAGCTTTTCCACGGCTTCTTCTTCGATGGGCACCGTTTTGGGGCTGTCATTTTTCTCTTTGTCGCTGGTAAGAATGTCTTTGATATCGAGCAGGTCGATATTCTCACTGGCGATATCGTAATACAGGTCGATAGCATCGTTGTATTTGTAATGCTTAATAAGCGTACGGATGCTCGGATCGTTGAATTCAATCTTCCAGTTTTTCAGTCTGCGGCGCAATATTTCTCTCCCATGATCGGCTTCTTTGAGTTTTTCTTCCTTAAGGGCTTGTTTAATTTTGGACCTGGCTTTAGAAGTGGCCACAAAATTTAACCAGTCGATATTTGGTGTTTGATTTTTCGACCGGAGGATCTCAACTTTATCCCCATTCTTAAGTTTGTGTCTGATGGGTACGTTACGACCATTCAGCCTGGCTCCTACACAACTGGCCCCTACAGCAGTGTGAATATCGAAAGCAAAATCGAGGACAGTGGCACCCTCTGGAAATTTTTTAAGGTCACCTTGTGGTGTGAACACGAATATTTCTTTATTTTCAAGGCTCAGCTTGAAATCGTCGAGCACATTCTGAGCATCCGTTTCCGAGTTTTCGAGGAGTTCCCGAATTTTCACCAGCCACTCATCAATGCCGGCTTCCCCTTTTAAGCCTTTATATTTCCAATGGGCAGCGAGTCCTTTTTCGGCAATCTCATTCATCCGTCGACTCCTGATCTGTACTTCCACCCAGTTACCTCCTGGTACGACAACGGTGGTGTGGAGCGATTCATAACCGTTGCTTTTAGGGACAGATATCCAGTCTCTCAGCCTTTCCGGGTTTGGACGGTAATGATCGGTTACAAGTGAATAGACCCTCCAGCAGTCAGCCTTTTCGTTCTCTGGCTGCGAATCAATGATAATACGGATGGCAAACTTGTCGAAGACTTCCTCATAATCGACCTTTTGTTTTTTCATCTTGCGCCATATCGATGAAATGGCTTTAGGCCGCCCTTTGATCTCGGCGGTAAGCCCCATATTGCTAATTTCTTTTTCAAGGGGGGCTATGAAATCTCTGATAAAATTATTTCGTTTTGTCCGGGTAGCTTTTAACTTTTGCTCAATCATGCTATAGGCTTCCGGCTCAAGATATCGCATACAGATATCTTCCATTTCCGACATCATGTTGTATAGCCCGAGGCGGTGAGCCAAAGGCGAGTAAATATACCGGGTTTCGGAGGCGAGCTCGATTTGTTTTTCCCTTGGGAAGCGATCCAAAATCCTCATGATGTAAAGACGTTCGGCCAGTTTTACGAAGATAACCCTGACATCGCGAGCGAGGGTAAGTATGAGGTTGCGTAGATTTTCAGCCTGGGACGATGTTTTTTCCGATTTGATCTTTGAGATTTTGGCAAGCCCGTCCGTAATTTCAGCAATCTTCGCTCCGAACTCAGTCCTGATGAGATCGATGGTGATATCGTCATGATTGACAAACTCGGTGAACAGCGCGGCAATCACACTGGTGGTTGCCATTCCCATCTCGGAAGCCACAATATGGGCAATAGCCAGGGCATGGACCACCGAATCCTCGCCGTACCGCTGAGGCAGAGTCCCACTTTTTTCATTAACGATAACAAAGGCCTTTCTCAGCAGTTTCAACTCTCCGGGAGTGGAAAGAGCCGCCTTACATTCACGTAATAGTGAACGGTAACGGGACGTGATTTTGGCGTTTATGGCATCGTTATCAGAATTCATAACCACTGGTTTATGTTATTTTCCCTATACATGACAAACCAAACTGTGAAACGGGCCCGGGAAAATCCGCGTAAGCGCTTAAAAGTACTAACAATCCTGACATTCTAAAAACGAAAATATACCTTTATAATGATAAGCTGAGTAAAAAAAGGTAGCAGAACCTCTCAAAGGCAAATACGAACGTTCGTTAATTTAATACCCCTATGTTTATTATAATTAGTGCCTGTCCATAATGTCCTAATGTCCGATGAATGCGTTGTTATAAAAATTTTAATTCCTCTTATGCATTCGTATACTGCGGATTAAAATTTTTGCACGCTCCCGTTTAGAACGGAACAGGCTTTGTTCCCGAACATTATGATCCAGACACCTGGACTTTATGGACAAACTCAAATTAAATTGTTTACGCTACTAATCTGCACGTTGCGTAATTTTATTTTCTGTTCAGCAGAGCGTATTCTGAAAAGCTGTGGAAGAGACACCCTTTTTGATGCGTCCCCATGACAAATGACACACTTTTGGTCATAGACCTGTTCTGTTCAGGCAACCGGAAAGGTCCGGTAAAAAAAAATCCTGGTATTACCGTTTCCTGTTACCATTTTTCCCTTTATCGCTCAACAGTGGGTCCAGCAGGTATTCAAGTCCGTTGAGTTTTATCTCATAAAGTGTTTCCAGCAACATCCCGAGTTTACCTGCCGGGAAGCCTTTCCGGTTAAACCACTCAAGATAGGAAACCGGTAACCGGTATAATAAGGTGCCTTTGTATTTGCCATAAGGCATTTCCATGGTAACAAGTTGATTGAGAAGAGAAGGATCCAATCCTGACATAAAAGATGTTTTTATATTGTTAATCACTGTTATCCGGTTAAAATTTAATGTTGTTGAGAAACGTCTGTTTCCATCAGCGTTATTGTGAATCCAGACATTCTTTCCTTCAATATTGTTTTGTCCTTGTGCCTGACGGGCATTTACTTTATTGCTCACAGCAAAAATATTTTCAATGGAGTTCCCCGTTAAGACGGGGAGCTCGTTGCACTCGGTTGCTTACAAGAGTATCATCTCATTTGTGTTCCCCGTTGAGACGGGGAGCTCTCCACCAGTGGCGGATCGGTGGGTGGCCTGCGTGCCGATCATGCATGTATTCATCGGTTTGGCATCACACCGCGTATTTTACCGGACATTAGTGATTGATAAAAGTAAAAATTCCCGCAGATAATAAGCTATCTGCGGGAAGAATTACGGTATTGGCAGAGAATTAATTATCTGAAACTAATGCCCAGGCCGGTAGTGAAGACACTGTAGTTAGCTTTTGTATAATCGAACTGGATAGTGAGAACGCCAAGCTTGAGTCGCATACCCACATTCAATCTGAGGTCTTTATGATTTTCAATAGTTACATCAAAGGGATCCTTATACACATCCTTTTCAGCCACGACAACATCGCCAAAATGATCGTTGGAAGGATCTGTTTCCAGCCTGGCAACAGGGAAGTTACCGTAGAGACCTACGTTTGCCTTGCTGTTACTATACCCTATACCCTCGTAGAAAGAAATGACGGGTAAAGTCTGAGACGCGATAAGATTTACCGTCCAGGCCGTAACGCCCACCTGTATTTTTTGATCATTAAACAGCAGGGCGTCGTTAACCAGGTCAACAGCTTCCGGATAGTCGGAAGGCATGAAGTTAACATTAGCAAAGGTTTTCAGACTTGTATAACCACCCTGAACACTGACATCCAGAACGGGAAGATGTTTCAGTCCGGGAATATGCTGCAATATACTATGTTTCAGTCCGACTCCCCAAAGGCCTATGCTGCCGTAATCGCCAAAATTCAGATTTGGAAGGTACCTGACTGAAACGTCGGTTCCCAGAGGAAGGCCGATACCGAGTTGGGCCATGGGCAGTGGAACGGCATTCATACCTGTCCCGTTAGGCGTTGTATAGCTGGCCAGTGTAACTGTCTGCTGGTTTCCGTTAAGATCGGTATATGTTTCCTGGTACGCAATGTCGGGACGTGTATCCGTCTTTTTCCCGGCTATTGTCGGTGTTATGGGATCGCCCTGTATTGTGGCAGCATCTGAGAGACCTATACCGGTGAGATCCATGGTTCTTGCAGAGGGAGGAGCCCACGAGGTATTTAACGTAAGTGTAATATCAAATCCTCCTAATTTATGTGGCTTGGCCGAATTATACCAGCCTCCGTTAAGGTTGGCGGCAAACGAATTAGCGTAAGGTGCCAGGTACTCCTTAAACATCACCTGGCCATCGTCAAAACCTCCCTTAATAAAGTCGACTTGCTTTATCTGCGACCACGTTGGAACAACAAACAAAACTGACAGGACAGCAGTTGCAAATACAGGTCTGAGTTTTTTCATAACAGGGATTTTAATTTAGTTAAATTATTGTTTTTGATAAGAATAGAAATTACACAGCTGAGACGTTACGTGCAACGCAGATGGTTGAAAAACGCTCAGCCCTGCCCGTGTCAACTATGATATATGATTCCTTTAACGAAATCCTTAAAATTTGGTTACAATTCAGGTCTTCCTGATTCAGTTAATATAGATGCAATGAAACAGCAGGAAAATTTCAGGTGTTTCTTATCTTTACAGCTAATTTTACGCAATGGTTACAAATCAGCCTTTAGCAGAAAGAATGAGACCGAAAGACCTGGATGATTATTCAGGTCAGCAGCATCTTACGGGTAAAGAAGGTATTATCAGGCGGATGATTGAGAGTGGGAATCTCAGCTCGTTTATTTTGTGGGGACCTCCGGGTGTTGGTAAAACCACCCTTGCGAAAATCGTGGCCAACAAACTGGATCGTCCTTTTTATACCCTCAGCGCCATTAATTCAGGGGTGAAAGATGTCCGTGAGACTATTGA
>DASQZK010000447.1:0-2332 GCA_035638735.1 Bacteroidales bacterium | reverse complement strand
ATACAATTGGATCTGATTCATCCAATAGCATCGTTTTCCCTCCTGGTGCCCCGGCTTTTGCAGGTTCAATTATCAAATCGGGCGCCGAAATCACATATATTCCCGACAGGAAGAAGAATGTGTCGACAAATAATAAGGCAGTAACCGGCGAATTACAACTTGAAACTGACATGTCACAGCACCCGACATTATTGGAAGCAGGATCGTTTGCCTGGTTTATCATAAAGCGGGATGATCAGTATGGCATCAGGCTCAGGAATTTCAATCATCCCCGCATCAATGAACTCAAACATATTCCGGCATACCCGCCCGATCTGCACTGGCGCATCGAAGCTGCGTTTGTTCCTTTTAACAAAGACAGTGTATTTGAAGTACCGACCATGATCGGCGGAACCGAAGATTACACGTGTCCCGGCAAACTGGAATTTTCGGTTGACGGCACTAAAACGGAATTATTTCCTTTCGATACCGGCGACGGTTTCTTCATAATTTTTGGAGATGCAACCAGCGGTAAAGAGACCTACGCTGCCGGCCGCTTTCTTTCAACAGGCAAGCCCGACAGTCACAACCATGTCATCATCGACTTCAACAAAGCCTATAATCCGCCTTGTGCCTTCAGTCCATTCGCCACCTGTCCACTACCACCTCCTGAAAACAGACTTCAGGTAGCCATCAAGGCCGGAGAGAAGGCAGTGCATTTGGAGTGAAAGTGGCTGGTGAGAGGTGAGAGGTAATCCCGCTCCGCCAAGGCTACGCGGGACACAGTCGGTGATCGGTATGAAAATGCCTGTAAAGTGTTGACCGTTTTTTTTTATAATCGTTGCGGCCCTTTATCAAGCTTCTTCCGGCGGAGGCATGCCTGTGAATCAGTCAGGTGATCGAAATTATGTGGAGGTCTGCCCTGACAGGGTTCAAAACCCCTGTCAAATGGACAATAAGGTATCCAGGAACTAAAGACGATAGCACGTGCGCTTATGTGCCCTTATGTTTTCTTATGCCTCCTTATGTGATTACCTTCTTATGGAAATGGAGACAGAAAGGGCGGTGATCGATGATCCCGTTCCGCATGTGCTGCACGGGACACGGTCGGTGTTTGATCGTACAGTCATATCGGATGGCCTTGTTCAACAACATATAGCAAAAAAGGAAATTTATGGGTATTTTTTGGGTATGAAATCATCAGGCCTTACAGCACAGGATGAAGGCGTTCCTTTACAATTTTTGTAGTCATTTATCGTGCAAACGTGCCTCTTTTATAAATGGTTGCGCCTTGATAAAGAAAGGCACTTCCACGCGATAAATGACACATATATATAATATGCAGGGCATTTTTTGAATCAGAAAATTCTTTACAGTGGCTCACAGATTCGCTATCGGGGACATACATGGTTGTTTTCTCACCTTTAAAACTCTCCTGGAGGAAAAGATATCCCCTTCGAAAGAGGACCATGTTTATCTGCTGGGAGATTACATCGACCGGGGTCCCTCGGCCAGGCAGGTCCTCGAGTATATTATTGATCTGAAATGGCAGGGGTATCAGCTCTTTCCCATTATGGGCAATCATGAGGACATGTTGATAAAAGCCACCACCGATCAGGCCTTTTTGAACGCCTGGTTTAACAACGGAGCAGAGGAAACCCTCAGGAGTTTCGACGTGCCCGAATCCATTCTTTTCGAGTATGAAGGACTTTCGGGCATCCCCGACCGCATCATGCATTTTATTTCCAACCTGCCCCTTTATCATGATCTGGAAGACTATATCGTGGTTCATGCCGGGTTGAATTTCAGGAGCAACAATGTTCTTTCTGACCGGGAAGCCATGCTGTGGTCACGTGAATTCCAATACGATGGTTCAAAAATAAAAAACAAAACCATTGTCCATGGGCACACACCGATGCCTTATGTTACGATCAGCAATAATCTCAGGAAAAACAATGAAAAGCTTGTGAATCTCGATGCCGGATGCGTTTACAAGGATCTGCCCGGTTATGGCAGGTTGGTGGGAATGGACCTCGATGCCAGAGAGCTGTTTGTGCAGGAGAATGTGGATTAGGGGGCGGTGATCCCGCTCCGCCAAGGCTACGTGGGCCGTGGTCGTTATTCGGTTCAGCAACAGTATGCATGGGCTGGGGTTCTCCCCTGTCAGGGGAGTAAGAGGGGTATGCGGGGGAGGGGAATTGGTAATCCCGCTTCGTCCCGATAGGAAATCGGGACTACGCGGGACGCAGTCGGTTGAAAAATTGTTAATAAAAATCCAGCCTTCATTTCCCAACCGCAACAGGACTGTTTCATAGGTGTTTGGAGTGATAATTCCAGGCTGAAATTTTCAAAA
>DASQZK010000446.1:0-5285 GCA_035638735.1 Bacteroidales bacterium | reverse complement strand
GTACATCATGTATGGAAAATACGAACTTGCTTTTATATAAAAAGGAGGTGAGGAAGACTTCCTAACATGAATGAGGCCGTTAAGTATCGCCGAATGCAAAAGCCCCTCGTCTCTATCTTGGGGGACGAAGGGCTCTGTCAGTTTGTAAGATGAACTTAAGCCGCGGCACTTTTGAGATTTATGCAGACACGTTAATGACGAACTGCTACCGGGATATTTACTATCGTCGTATTGGTCAGAACATGAACCTGAACGACAGTGCCAGTTCATCGCCCCAGAAGCCGGCGTAGCCAATCAGGTTAAGACTCGGTTTCCAATCGAGACTGACATTGAAAGGTACTTCATTAAACACATATTCAAGTCCTGCGATGCCATCGATACCTATCACGGTATGTGCTGTATTATCGTTGAACCAGGGGTTGTAATCACCATTCCACACGCCGAGATGGGCGCCTGCTCCGTAATAGAAATACAGCCGGTCAACATCAAAGGCATCCATGTGGCGTTCGTACAGTCCAGTGATATTAAACCCTCCCCATCTCATGGCCAGCAGACCTTCTGCGGCATCGGTGGTAGAGATAAAATGCTTGTAAGAAATGCCTTGCGACAGACCCAGTCGCACACCGACGGCGTTTAGATAATCCTGCGATTTGGCAGTGAGACTCAGTCCGAGTGCGAGCACGACCATACAAATAAACTTCCCTTTCATTCCATCGTTTTTTTAAGTTAAGGATGCAAAAATACCAACTGTGGTACAAAATTGGAACAATGAAGCGAAATATATTCCCGTTTAGTGCGCTTTTACTTTCTGAAAGATCTCAGCCCATTTGTGCACAGGCCTTTGACTGGTCCAGTCTTTTTTGTGATAGGCGTAGCTGACAATAAGCGGCAATACGGTGGTAGCCTCGGCGTACACCATTTGCTCGTATACCGTATCGACTTTTCCCCACGAAGATGCTTCCTTTAATGTGGAACTTGAGCAGGCACCATCGCGAACATCGGCCACAGTGATCTGGACAGCATATTTATGCATGGGCGCCGGTACTCCCAGGATCTCGGCACAAACGACAGTATCCTGTGCAAAGTTTTTAGGCACACCGCCACCCACCATGAGCAGCCCGGTTGTTTGAGCTTTCATCTTAACCATGGTTAATTCGAGAAAATCTTTGACTGAATCGATAGATACATGTTGGTCAGGATTTTCCCACTGGTGTTTAACCAATCCGAAGCCTGCACTGCTGTCGCTGAATGCAGGGCAGAAGACCGGTACGCCATGTTCGTAGGCCAGTTGCACCAGCGATTCCTTCTTTTTAGAATGCTGAACCAGGTATTTGCCCATTTCGGCGATGAATTCCCTTGAGGAATAAGGCTTTGGTTCGAGCGAGTCGGCGATCAGTTTAATGGTACTGTCGCAGGTCTGGAGTTCTTCTTCGTCGATAAATGTGTCATAAATGCGGTCGATATAGTTATCGCGCAGATTAGCATCGTTAATGAAGGGTGTTCCCCGGTAATGTTTAAAGCCGAGGGCTTCAAAAAAGTCCATGTCGACAACTGAGGCGCCGGTAGCCACGATAGCGTCTACCATATTATGTCTGATCATATCGGCATATACCTGCATACAGCCGCCGGCGCTGGTACTGCCTGCAAGGGTAAGGATTACCGAGCAGTCGTTATCGTTCAGCATCCTGAGGTAAATGTCGGCTGCCTGGGCTGTATCTCTAGAGGAAAAGGACATGCCTCTCATGGCATCGATAATGGCCGTTGCATCAAGTGAAGTGATATCAATATGTTTGATGGTATCTTTTAATAAATCTTTTTTTTCCATGGTCTTATTTTTTATCAAAATATTTATAGCTCAACAGTTGATATATCAGCTTTGTTGCAAGGAAGTCTGAGGCTTTCATATTTTCTGCCGGGCATAATTCCACTACATCAAAGCCGACGATGTTGGCCTGGTGGTTGACGTTTTTCAGGAAATCGAGAACGGTATAGTAATCGAGACCGCCGGGTTCGGGTGTTCCTGTGGCCGGGAGGTAAGCCGGATCGAAGGCATCCAGGTCGATGGTGATATAAACATTGTCTGTGAGCAGCGGTAGTACCTTATGCTGCCAGTTGGCGTTTTGGATCATGTCACGGGCGAAAAATACGCGATGGTAATCCATATTGTCTTTTTCCTCCACGCACATGCTCCGTATGCCCACCTGGACGATCGGGGCCAATTCTTTGGCCCTTGCCATCACACAGGCATGATTATGATCATTGTCTTCGTAAGTAACCCTGAGGTCGGCATGGGCATCGATCTGCAGTATGGTCAGATCGTCGAACATTTCGGCAGCAGCCTTAAAGGCACCGATGCTGACAGAGTGTTCGCCGCCGATCAGAACCGGGAATTTCCCGTCACGGAATGCGGAAAGCATTTTTTCTTTAACCAGGGGAGCCAGTTTTTCAGGTCCCTCTTCGGTTGTAATCTCTCCGGCTGTATGGATGCCTTTCAGATATACTTCAGAGTCGGTTTCAATATCGTACAGCTCCATATTAGCCGATGCTTCCAAAAGGGCAGCAGGCCCTCTGTCTGCCCCTTTAACCCATGTACTGGTACCATCGTAGGGCACAGGTATGACGATGATGTCTGAAGAATCATACTGTGTATACTCCTCAGTCAGTCCTCCATAATTTTGCATCATGTATTATTTCAATTTGCCGGATAATCCAGAATCGGATAAACATAGCTCGAAAAACACAGAGCAACGAGAGCCGTCCCGTAATTTTTCACGGGTTGACACGACTGGGTGATCAGGCGGATTTCGCTGAGCGAAAACTGCTCCTCAAAACCGTTGGTATACAGTTCGTTGAGACTTACTCTGAGTTTAAATGTTATCTCTTCATCTGTATAGTTCCTGTTGTGTTCGCAAACCAGTCCGCCATACTTCTCATTGGTATACCTGTCGTACAACCATCCATAGATGATCCCTGCATTGAGAAGTTCGCCCTTTGTACCGTTAGCAACAGCCATAATAGACTCCACCACGGCACCATGTGTTATATGGGCGGGCCCGGGTAATTCGTTTGCTATTCCTGGGAGAATTGAAGAGTAAGTCATGATATTAGCCATTTCGATACCTGCCGACTTGAGAGCTAAATGGTAGGAGCCGGCATGCACTGTAATGTCACTTTCACCCGAACCAGTGGTAACGAAATAATCCCTGGGAATCCTGTTACCAACAACCATGTTCTTTTGAAAGCCGCCAGCCTGGGCTAATTCAGGCCTCAGCAATGTGTTTAATTGCTTGTTTTTCATCTACTAAATTAAGTGAATACGTTAACCATAATACTATTTTTTAAAACGGCGGTCAAAAATACGCTTTTTTCCAATATCACAACATATCTGCATGATTTTTTTATGTAAAGAGGAAAAAAGCGTATGACCGGCTTGTTTTACGTAAACATAGGATGACTATGATTGTTCATTGGGATCGTTGCTGTGCAGGGGGATAGATACAGTGAACACGGAACCTTTGTCAGGGCCTGAGGAAACGCTAATATCACCGTGTAGCATGGAGGTGAATTTCCTGCATATCGTGAGCCCGAGACCGGTACCTTCAAACCTGCGTGAAAAACCTTCGCTGCCTTGTCGGAATTCCTCGAAAATATGTTTCTGTTCTGCCTCCGGGATACCTTGCCCTGTGTCGATGACATCGATGTGCATAAAGGTGTAATTCCGGCCCGATTTCGTGTGGACTTTTAAGGTTACGTTACCTTTATTAGTGAATTTGATCGCATTGGAGAGGAGTTGCCTGATGATTTTCCCGATAATATCCTTTACGACATATCCCCGGATTGTTTTTTTCGGGGCTTGGAAATTCAGGGTGAGTCCTTTTTTTTCAGCTTCCTGACGAAACTGGTTGACGATGCCGCCCACGAGTATGTTTATATCTTCGTCTGAATAATTCAGGATAACGTTTCTGGATTCAATCATCGAGAAATCGAGGATAGTGTTCAGCGTGTCAAGCAACCTGTTGCCGCTGCGGTTTACGACCCTGGCCATTTCCCTCATCCGGTCCTCTTCGATGTTTTCAATCAGCAGTTCAGAGAAACCGAGGATACCATTCAACGGGGTGCGAAGTTCATGGCTCATGTTAGCCAGGAAGACCGATTTAAGATGGTTCATCTCTTCGGCCGACTCTTTTGCCGAGCGTAATTCCTCCTCCAGGTTACGACGTTCAATGCCCAGTGCGGCCTGGGTTAACAGGTTGCTGAGTAAGTCCGGATCAACAGTCTCCCGGCCTTTAATGTTTACGATTACCACACTACCGTATAGCTTGTCGTTTTGGACGATCCCGCGTGAGTAAAACGAATTGAGATCGAGTAATTTTTCGGCTTGCGTGCATAATTGTTTCGGAACCTTCCCGATGAGTATTTCGTATAGTCCGCCTTCAATCTTCTCCAGGTTACCCGAAATGAGAGTATCATAAGCTTTGTCGGACAGTTTGTAACTCATGCCTCGCAGTGAGAAGGTGGTGATCGTGATAAATTTTTCGAGGAAAATGCCTTCTGAATGAATATATTCAGTTTTGATCTGCCGGGTTTTCGGATTGAAGGAATTTACAGCAAACAGACAAGTGGGATATAGCTTGCTCAACTGTTCGCCGATAATCTCAAAAATGTTTACCCCGGGCGGCTGAGCCAGGATTTTCAAAGCCGTATCGTTAAGCAGGAGAAGGTTCTGACGTATTTTTTTCTCTTTAACTTCTGCCTTTTTGTGGGCGGTAATATCCTCCATAACCGCAATCATGTTTATGACCTCGTTTTTGTGGTTGGTCACCGGCGAAATGATGGTTTTAAGCCAGATCAGTGATCCGTCCTTTCTGGTGTTGCTGATTTCACCTTCCCAGGTTTCTCCCCTGTTGAGCATTTCCCATTTCGTTTCATCAGTGTTCAAACGTTTTTTTTGCAGTGGTAAATCATCGAAATGCCGGCCTGCAGCCTCATCAAAAGTATAGCCGGTAACTTCGGAGAACCGGGGGTTGACATATTCAATTTTTCCGGAGGTATCCATTATTTGAATCAAAGACGTGCTTTGTTCGACGGCCTGGGAGAGTTTTTGCATTTCGCTTTCCGACTTTTTCCGGTCGGTTATGTCATTGGAGATAATGACAATACCGTTCACATGGCCTTCGTCGTCCATTACAGGCTGGAAGTTGATGAGGAACCATAGCGTCTCTCCATGATCAACCACATCGGTTTCAATAAGTGTTCCTTTCCTGTTAAGCAGAACGTTGTTTATG
>DASQZK010000445.1:0-5004 GCA_035638735.1 Bacteroidales bacterium | reverse complement strand
ATCGATTTTTCTGACGATTCAAAAACCAAAAATACGAGGGTCTCTTACCCAATCTACCACATTCAGAATATTGTCAAGCCTGTTTCCAAGGCCGGCCACGCTAAAAATGTAATCTTTCTTACCGCCGATGCCTTTGGCGTTCTTCCTCCGGTTTCCCGGCTTAGCCCTGAACAGACTGAATATCATTTTATCAGCGGATATACCGCTAAGGTTGCAGGTACCGAGAGAGGCGTGAACGAACCACAGCCTTCTTTTTCGGCCTGCTTCGGTGCGGCCTTCCTGCTTCTGGATCCTACAGTTTATGCCGAACTCCTGACACGTAAGATGAAAGAACATGGTTCATCGGCATGGCTCGTTAATACTGGCTGGGTAGGCGGACCTGTTGGTGTTGGTCACCGTATCGACATCCCCTCAACAAGGGCCATCATCAACGCTATTCTCGACGGATCGCTTCTGAATGAATCCTATGAGTCTATCCCCTATTTCAACCTTAGCATTCCAAAGCATGTCAACGGTTGTGACGATCATATCCTGAACCCCAGGAACTTGTGGGACAGTCCCGTCGAATGGGATGCCGCCGCAAAATCTCTTGCCGGCCGCTTTATTAATAATTTCAGGCACTTCATGGATAATGACGCAGCCATAAGGCTGGCTGAAACCGCCGGCCCGAAAATTGATTAACCAGGCGAGTTCACGGCGTTCTCCGATACAGTATAGATTTTTAATGGGGGAGTTTTGGCTGTAGGGTATAATCCTGCGATACGGCTAAATACTCCCCCATTGTAAAACAAGCCCCGGTACCATAAAAAACCATTGAAAGCATAAAATATATCCTGTAAGTTTAATATTTGGATAGATAATTATACTTTTGGGGGCCAAAAAAAGGAAAAGAGATGAATCATACAACAGCTATGATAGTGGCCATGGTGCTGGCATATCTGACGGGAGCCCTCCCGACATCAGTGTGGGTAGGTAAAATTTTTCATGGTACTGATGTTCGCGATCATGGCAGTGGAAATGCCGGTGCCAGTAATACCATGCGTGTTCTGGGGCTTAAAACCGGTATCCCCGTCCTCATTTTCGATGTTTTCAAAGGCTGGCTGTCGGTGGAATATGCATCGCTGTTCCACCTGTTTCCCCAAGGCACCGAAGCCTATGTTAATAGTGCACTTATTCTGGGTATCCTTGCCGTTATTGGCCATATCTTCCCGGTTTATGTTGGTTTTCGCGGGGGTAAAGGCGTCGCTACCATTTTCGGGGTTTTGTTCGCTCTGCAACCACTGGCAACCCTTTGTGCAGCCGGCGTATTCCTGCTCTTCCTGCTGATCTTCCACATCTTTTCTGTCGGTTCGATGGTGGCAGGATTATCATTCCCTGTATGGATCATCTTTGTCTTCAATTCCCATTATATCTGGTTGAATATTTTTTCGTTGGTTGTATCTGTTCTTCTGATTGTTACGCACCGCAAGAATATTGGCAGGCTGGTGAGGGGTGAGGAAAACCATGCCACTTTTCTCTTCAAGAAAAACAACCACGGGTAGTAAACCTTCCTGCTGACTAAGAATTGGGACTTTCTCCTTAAAGGGCGACCTGGAAAAAGGTGAGAACCGGGATGTCAGACGCCCTGGTATTCATTTTCCAGCCTGGTCATAAGCTCTTTCGGACTAAGCCCGTTGTAGATACGGCCGTTCTGGGCAAAGGATATCTGGCCTGTTTCCTCCGAAACGACTACGACTACGGCATCCGTCATTTCTGTAATGCCTATGGCTGCACGGTGTCTCAATCCAAATTCAGGTGGCAGGTCAGGATTGTCTGTAACAGGCAGGACAACCCTGGCAGCCGATATTTTTTCATCGTCGATAATGATAGCCCCGTCGTGAAGCGGGCTGAGTTTATTGAAAATGCTCAAGATCAGGCGACTCGAGGTATCGGCATTGAGTACGTCACCGGCCTGGGCATAAATATCGAGGGTCGATTTACGTTTTATGACGATGAGCGCACCCGTCCGGCTGCCCGCAAGACTGATAACCGCTTTCATAACAGATCGCAGTTTCACTGAAGGACGGGTGTCGAAGTCCATCCTCAGCATACGCTCGAAACGCATCCGGTTACGCGATATATACCGCGTTCCTATGAAAATAAGGAAACGGCGGATCTCCTGCTGGAACACGATGATCAGGGCAATTACCCCAACACCTATTACCTGGCCGAGAATGGTACTCAGGAGTTCCATCTTAAGCATCTTCACAATGCCCCAGAAGAAATAGATCGACAATATGCCAATAATAATATTTATGGCTACCGTACCCCTTACAAGCATGTAAAGCTGGTACATCAGAAGTGCTACCAGGACAATATCCAGGACGTCAAGTATCCGAATATGGATGAAAAGTGGGCTCATTGGTTTTCTGTCGTAGCAAATTTAACAATTACGGTGAAATTAGCCCTGTTTTTCCATCTTATGTAGAAAATTGAACAGTTTCACCGTCTCTACAGCTTCTTTTACATCGTGAACTCTGAGCAGACTGGCGCCCTTGGTCAGGGCATACATGTTAAGGGCCGTAGTCCCGTTCAGCGCATGCGACTTGTCAATATTAAGAAGGCTGTAAGTCATCGATTTACGCGAGATGCCCACCAGGAAAGGTAGCTCAAAACTGTTGAAGACCTCCAGTGATGCCATCAGTGTATAATTATGATCAAGCGTTTTTCCAAATCCGAAGCCCGGATCAAGAATAATATCATTAACACCTTTATTTGTAAGCTGTTCAACACGATGGGCAAAAAACATCATGATATCATTGACGACATCTTCATATACAGGATCTTTCTGCATGGTGCGCGGCGTTCCCTGTATATGCATCAGGATGTAAGGCAAATGGCTTTCTGCAACCAGGTCGAACATATCCGGATCACCGTTACCGCCGGTTATATCATTAATAATGTCAATCGGAAATGCCTGGGTCGCACGCATAATGACTTCCGTCCTGAAAGTGTCAATCGAAACCGGCATGTCGGGATACATTTTTTTTACAGCCTCCAGGGCTGGAAGGAGCCTTTCGGTTTCTTCACCGGCACTGATGTCTTCAGCACCGGGACGGGAGGAGTATGCCCCAATATCAATAATATCGGCCCCTTCTTCAACAATCTGTCTGATCCTGACGGCCATGCTTTCCGCGTTGGTATACCGGCCACCGTCAAAAAATGAATCGGGAGTGACATTCAGTATGCCCATAATCCTGGGCCGGGACAGATCCATCAGTTTGCCCCGGCAATTGATACTGAGGTTTCTTGAAAAAAATGTATCTTTAAAAACCATTTGTCTGCTTGTTTTTTCAGAGTACAAAGGTAATCATTTGATCTTTGTATTGAATTAAACCATTTTTGAATATATGAGTTTTGTAGTTATCGAAGGACTTGACGGATCGGGCAAATCGACCCAGATAAAGATGTTGAAAGATTATTTTGAGAAACAGAAGATCAGGTATCAGTATCTGCATTTTCCCCGTACCGATTCACCGGTTTACGGTGACCTGATAGCCCGTTTTCTCAGAGGTGAAATGGGTAACATCAATGACGTGGATCCATACCTGGTGGCCCTCATTTATGCAGGAGACCGGGAGACAGCTAAAGAAATGGTTAGGGAATGGCTCCGGGGCGGCTCTCTCGTACTGGTTGACCGCTATGTCATCTCGAACATTGCTTTTCAGTGTGCCAAACTTGGCAATAGTGTGGAAGCCGATAAGCTGAAACACTGGATTCTCAATCTGGAATATGAGTTTAACAAACTGCCCGTTCCCGATCTGAACATTTTTCTTGACGTGCCTTTTTCGTTTACTTCTCAACAGCTTCAAGGTAACCGGACAGGCGATGATCGGGATTATCTTCGGGGGGCAGCAGATATCCATGAAAGCAACCTGGAGTTCCAGAAACAGGTAAGGGAGATTTACCTCTCGCTTGAAGACCGGATCCCGGGCTATCATGTACTTGATTGTTCCGGACCCGGAGGAGGTATGTTGCCACCCGGGGAGATATTTCAAAAGATTATTAACCTGGTCATGGGCTGAAAAAGTATTCGGATCCCTGGATAGTAATAGACGAAATTTAGTAACAGAAATAAGGATAAATGCCCTGATCCTGAAGTTCTGAAAAAAAAGATATCAAATTAAACTGTGTATCGATGAAAATATTGCGACTCATCAGCCGGCTTATCACCGGTATTGTGTTTATTTTTTCAGGTTTTGTTAAGGCCGTCGATCCCCTGGGTTCGACATACAAATTCACTGATTATTTCAATGCTTTTCACCTCGGTTTCCTGGAACCCCTGGCTTTGCCCCTGGCAATAGTGTTATCGTCGACCGAACTCGTGTTGGGTATAACCCTGCTTCTGGGTTACCGGATGCGCGCTGCTGCCTGGGTCCTGTTGTTTTTTATGTCGTTTTTCACCCTTCTTACATTCATACTGGCCTTAACCAACCCGGTAACCGACTGCGGCTGTTTTGGTGATGCCCTCATTCTTACCAACTGGGAAACATTTTTCAAAAATGTGGTCCTGATGGGTTTTGTTTTGATACTGTTTACAGGCCGATCAAAATTTACAGAACTGAGGTTTCCAGCGGTTGAATGGGGCGTGGTGGCCCTTTTTTTTGCCATAACGGTCGTTTTCTCACTTTATAACTATAATCATTTGCCGGTTCTTGATTTCCGGCCCTATGCCATTGGTACAAACATCGAACAGGGGATGATTATTCCAGAGGGTGCTCCCGAAGATGTATACTCTACCGAGCTGATGTACAAGAACAAAAAGTCTGGTGAGGAGAAGGTCTTTTCGATGAAGGATTTCCCTAAGGATACGCTCACCTGGGATTTCGTGGATGCCCGATCGGAGCTGGTTAAAAGAGGCTATGAACCTCCCATTCATAATTTCAATATTGTCGCTCCAAATGGTGTCGACATTACTGACCATATCCTGACCCGTTCCGGTTTCACCTTTTTACTTATTTCCTA